>DATJXN010000114.1 GCA_035500095.1 Candidatus Binataceae bacterium | reverse complement strand
GCGGTGGTGACGGCGGCCGGCGTCCCGGTGGTGCCGGCCGTGGACGATCTCGCCGCCGGCGCGGCGGGCGCGCGCGCGGCAGCGGAGCAGCTCGGCTACCCGCTGCTGGTCAAGGCGGCGGCGGGCGGCGGCGGCAAGGGGATGCGCGTCGCGCGCGACGAGAAGGAATTGAGCCGTCTGTTCACGCTCGCGCGCGCCGAGAGCGAAGCGGCTTTCGGCTCGCGCACGATGTACCTGGAGAAGTACCTCGAGCACGCACGGCACGTCGAATTTCAGATTATCGCTGACACCCATCGCAACGTGATTCACATGGGCGAGCGCGACTGCTCGATCCAGCGCCGCCATCAGAAGGTCCTGGAGGAGGCGCCGTGCCCGGTGATGACGGCGCGCCTGCGCGAGAAGATGGGCAAGGCGGCGGTGCGCGCGGCGCAGGTCGTGGGTTATTCCAACGTCGGCACGGTTGAATTCCTGCTCGCGTCCGACGGCACCTTCTACTTCATCGAGATGAATACGCGGATCCAGGTCGAGCACGGCGTCACCGAGATGGTGACCGGGGTCGACCTCGTGCGCGAGAGCCTGGCGCTCGCGATGGGCGAGCGGCTGCGGTTCAAGCAACGCCAGGTGAGCATCGCCGGCGCGGCGATGGAGTTCCGCATCTATGCGGAGGATCCGGACACGCATCTGCCCTCGCCGGGGGTCGTGTCGAATCATCATCCGCCCGGGGGGCTCGGCGTGCGCGTGGAATCGGCGCTGTACGACGGGTACCGGGTGCCGGTGCACTACGATCCGTTGATCGCCAAGGTGATCGTGCACGCGAGTGACCGCCCGGGCGTGGTGATGCGAGCGCGGGCTGCATTGCGCGAATACCTCATCGACGGCATCAAGACCAACATCCCGCTGCACCTGCGTATTTTGCAGGAGCCGGATTTTCTCCGCGGCGAATTTGCAACCGACTTCCTCGGCCGTTTCGAGCGCGACACGCACGCTGCCGAAGCGGTTCGTGCCGCAGGCCGCTGATCCGCACCAGGCGCTTTCGTAAGCGGGCCGCGCAGGGGCGGCAATGCTTCGTTCCCTCTCGCCGGTGATATAGTCTCTTGAGAATCCATCCGGTACTCTCTGCGCAGTCTGACTCAAGGGAAGAGGCGCAAAGGAAAAGGTTAATGAGCGGCAGCACAACTCCAGATCGTCAGCAAAAGCCACCCGCAAACTTCCGCTTCGATTCGAGCAAGATCGAGTGGAAGGATTTTCTGACCGAGGGCTGTTACTACCGGATCCTGGACGTCAACGTCGAGGCTCATTCGGCGGACATGTTGGTCAAATTCGATCCCGAGGGCCTTTGTCTCTACCATCGTCACGTCGCTCCGACCACGACCCTGGTGCTCGAAGGCACGCTTCACGTGTACAACCAGACCGAGCATGGCGTGGTCGAGAAGGTGAAGCCGGCGGGCTCGTTTTCGAGCGGGGCCGAAGATGAGATCCACATCGAGGGCGGCGGCGACGAGGGTGCTGTGGTTTACTTCAGCATGCGGGGCAAGGACGATCGGATCTACGATTTGCTGAACACCGACCTGACCTTGCGACGGGCGATAACCGTGCAGGATTTCGCACGAGATTGGGAACACTGGTCGAAAAAATAGGATTCGTCCGCCAATCGCGCGCCGCGCGCTGCCTGTCTCACATGAAGTCATTCGCTGATACGAAGTCCCGCGTCAGCTCAGCTTTGGCGCTTGCCCTGATGCTTGCGATCGCGGCGCCCACGCGCTGCGCGCTTGCCGCGGACTTGCCTTCGGCCGGTTCGTCGCTGCTCGGAGAGCAGCAGCCGGGAGCGGGAACGGAGGGGACGCCCAAGGCCGAGGTCACCGAGCCGGCGTACAATTTCGGCACCGCGCTCAGCGGTCCGCCGATAAACCACGCCTTCATGATCAAGAACGTAGGCAACGGGCCGCTCGAAATCACGAAAGTGACGCCGTCGTGCGGATGCACCGCCGCCAAGCCGAGCAAGAACCTCCTTGCGCCCGGTGAGGTTTCGACCATCGCGGCCTCGGTCGATACTAAATTCGAGCAAGGCCACAGCCTCTCCGTGGTAACGGTCAGCACCAACGATCCGGCGAACCCGTCGCTGCAACTCAAGATCGAAGGGGTGATCAAGCCGCAGGTGACGGCGCAGCCGATCGACATCGACTTCGGCAGCGTCCATCAGGGAAGCGCTGCCGCACGCGACGTCGTTATCAGCGACACGATCGGCGCGAAGGGCTTCGCGCTCAAGTCGGTCACGAACGACAGTCCCTATGTCAAGGTCAGCGAAGCGGTGCGCACCGACGGCAAGTCGGGAGCGCTGCTGCATGTGACGCTCCTGCCGTCGATGCCGCCGGGGCCGATCAGCGACACGCTCCGTATCGAGACGAACCTCGCGCCGCTGCGCGTCGCGGTTCTCGGCGTGGTGCAGGGCGACCTGGTGGTCAAGCCGAGCCAGGTGTCCTTCGGCATGCTGCCGCATCATCAGGGCGCCATCCGGATTGTGCGGCTCACCAACCAGGGCAAGCGCACGATCAACGTGCTCGGCGTGGACAGCACCAGCAACAGCGTGTTCGCGCAGGTGGCGCCGGTGACGCCCGGCAAGGAATACAAGCTGACGGTGGCGCTCAGGCCCAACACTCCAGACGGACAGATCCGCGGCGCGCTGACCATCCGCACCGACGATCCGCAACAGGCGACGCTGACCGTGCCATACTACGGAATCGTCGGATCGTTCAGAAGCTAGGACCGCCCCGCCGGCGGCCGGACGTGCCGATCGGGATCCGCAAACGATTTCCGCGATGTTCGACGCTCGGCCCGCGAGCGCATCGTCGTTTTCGTACTTGTTTCGATAGGTTAGCGCCCCGTATACTTATCCTTGGCGGCCGCGGCGCGCCGCACGCGCTGCGGCCCAAGGCGGCTTGCCGATGGGCGCGTCAGTAATGCTGGAGCCTTTTCGCCGCGTGCGTGAGGTGATAATCCGTTTCGCGACCCGTCAGCTAACCAAACCGCTAAAACGCTACACCGTCGCCTATCCCAACGACCTCGCGGAACTGAAGCGTCAGATTCGCAAGGGCGACGTTCTCCTGGTCGAAGGCAACGAGCGGATAAGCGAGGTCATCAAGTACCTGACTCAGAGTTCGTGGTCGCATTCGGCGCTCTACATCGGCGACGAAGCGGTCAAGCGCGATCCGGAACTCAGGCTCAAGCTCGCCGAGCAATACGGCGAAGACGCGAACTATATGCTGGTCGAGGCGCTGGTGCAGAGCGGCGTCGTGCTGACGCCACTCGCGCGCTACCGCGACTTCAACATCCGCATCTGCCGGCCGTATCGCCTTTCCGAATCGGACCTGAAGATCGTGATCGATGAGGCGCTGGCTCATGTCGGGCGGCTCTACGACCTCAAGAATGCCTTCGATCTCGGCCGCTACTTTCTGCCGGTAAGCCTAGTGCCGGCACGCCTTCGCCGCACGGCGCTGCGTTTTGGCAGCGGCGACCCGACCCGCGCGATCTGTTCGAGCATGATCGCCGAGTGCTTCGATCAGGTGCGATTCCCGATCGTGCCCAGAATCGAGCCGCTGCCCGAGGGCTATCCAACGGCTCTTCACGGCCCGCCGCGCCGGCTGGGCAAGCTGATCTCCAGGCCGGTACATCTGCCGCCTGGCCTCTACCATATGATCTCGCCTTCGCTGGTTACGCCGCGCGATTTCGACCTCTCGCCGTATTTCGAGGTGGTCAAGTTCAACCTGATCGCCGGCGCGCGCTTCGACTACCGGCGAATCGTATGGGCCAACGCGAACTCGGAGGAAACCTCGAGGCTCGAGGCGGGTTGACGGGGCTTGTGCGGGGCGCTTTAGGTCTGCGATAACTAGGCAGCGCGGGAGCGTCGCGCCGCGTCAAACGGCCGGTTCCGCGGACCCTGGGACGGTATCGTGTGCATGAGCAGTCACGAACTTTTGGAGAAGGCGATAGCCAGAATCTTGCATCGCCACTGCAACTTCGGCTGGGCGCATTACTATATCCCGAGCGAGAAGTTTCCGAGCCTTATCGAAGAGCTGGTTGAAGTGGCGAGCCCTGCCGGGCAGGTGAGTCAGGAGGAACTGGTCCAATTCTTCCTCCGCACGCAGCGCGTGAGCTCCGCACAGGAGCGGGCCGCCAGGTTCGAAGAGGAATTCGCCATCTATCGTCGAGGATGACTGCTTCGAGGGTGACTGCGGCGGCCGCGACGCGCGAAAGGCGACCGGCGCTTGCGCCGCGAGGCGCGGGCCGCGCCCGCATGAAGCCCGAGAGAAATCAGTCCGCGGCCTTAACCACTGTCGGGACGGAGGTTTCATCCGACGATGCCGATTAACCAGGCCGAGCCGGCGGAGGCTCACGAGATACTCAAGAACAACCCTGAAGCAATCTACCTCGACGTCCGCACCGAGCCCGAATTCGCCCAAGGCCATCCTGAAGGCGCGATCAATGTGCCTGTGGTCTTCATCAAGGGCCCGGGCCAGATGGAAATCAATGGCGAATTCGTCGAGGTCGTGACCAAAACGCTGGCGCACGGAAGGAAACTGGTGGTCGGATGTCTTTCCGGCGGGCGCTCGCAGCGCGCCTGCGAACTGCTCGAGGCCGCCGGCTATACCGACCTGACCAACGTGCGCGGAGGCTTTGGCGGCGCGCGCGACGCCTCTGGAGGGGTGGTGGTGACGGGATGGCGCGATGCGGGGTTGCCGGTCTCACCGGAGGTCGGTGACCACGGCTATCAGGCGCTGCGCCGCAAGGCCGGCCTCTAGCGCCTCGGGCGTCGGCGCGAACGAGGCTCGTGACTCAGGCCACGGATTGCACCGGATGGCGATTCGGCTGACACGGATTTACACGCGCAGCGGCGACCGCGGCCTGACCGCCCTGGTCGGCGGCGCTCGGGTGGCCAAGGAGAGCGCGCGCCTGGAGGCCTATGGCACGATCGACGAGCTCAACGCGATCGTCGGTATCGTGCGCACCTATCTTCCGGCCCACAGACGCCGCTTCGGCAAGGACTACGGTTGGTATTCGGAGAGCCTGCGGCGTATCCAGAACGAGCTCTTCGACGTTGGCTCCGAACTGGCGACGCCGCCGCCCGCCGAGTACGCCGGGATGCACAAGATTGGCGGGGCGGAAACGAAAAAGCTCGAGGAAGAGATGGATCGGATGCAGGTCGAGCTCAAGCCGCTCAACTCTTTCACGCTTCCCGGCGGCGGCGTGCTCAACGCCTTTCTCCATCAGGCGCGCACCGTATGCCGGCGCGCCGAGCGCGTGTGCTGGTCGCTAAGGCGGGTCGAGCCGATCAACGACCGTCTGCTGGTTTACGTCAATCGCCTGAGCGACCATCTGTTCGTGCAATCGCGATGGGTCGCGAAGCGGCTCAAGGAGCCCGAATTTCTGTGGGACCGGGGCCTCAGAATCGATCCGCGCGCGGCGGTTGCGGCCAAGCGAGAAGCATCGGCGGCAGCCGGGGACGGCGGCAAAGCCGACGGCAACCCCCGCGGTAAAACCCGGGATGCGCCGCGCCGCGGCAAGCGTTAGATTCCATCGCGGGACGAAAAAGAGCTTTCTGGACAGCACGGCAAAGAGAGTAAGCCCATGGCGGAAGCGGAACGGCTCGTGCTCCATCAGGCCCAGGTGGGGCCGATGGCCAATTTTGTTTATCTCATCGGCGACCCCGTGACGCGCAAGGCCGCCGTGATCGATCCGGCATGGGACGTGGACAAGGTTATCGAGTGGGCCGAGCGCTACGGGATGGAAATCGAGCACATCCTGATTACGCATTATCATCCCGACCATCTCGGCGGCAGCATGATGGGGATGACGATCGAGGGTGCCGCGCGGATGCTCGAGCGGGTGAAGGCCAAGGTTTACGTCAACAAGGCCGAGGCCGAGGGCGCGCGCAAAGTGGCGGGATTGAGCGATTCGGACCTGGTCAAGATGGACGCCGGCGACACGCTCAAGCTGGGCGATCTGACGGTTACATTTCTGCACACGCCCGGCCATACGCCCGGATCGCAGTGCTTCCTTTTCGAGGGCAATCTGATTTCCGGCGACACGCTGTTCGTCAATTCGTGTGGGCGCGTGGACCTGCCTGGATCAGACCCGGAGGCGATGTACTTCAGTCTGAACCGGACGCTGCGCAGCCTGCCCGACACGACCGTGGTCTATCCCGGCCACGCGTATTCATCGGAGTCGAGCACGACGATCGGCGCGCAGAAACGGACCAACATGTACATGCGTTTTCCGACGCTCGATGACTTCCTCGACGCGATGGGCTACGCGCGGCGGTGAATCGGCCGATAGATTAACTGACCGGAGATGTCCAGGGACGATCTCAGCCGCGCGCGGGCGGACGCCGAAAAGCTGCGCGAGCAGATAAACCACCACAACTATCTCTATTACGTCCTCGACAGCCCCGAGCTGACCGACGCCGAGTACGACGCCCTGATGCGCCGGCTCGAGGCGCTCGAAGCGGCGCATCCCGAACTGCTCACACCCGATTCGCCCAGCCAGCGCGTCGGCGCGCGGCCCAGCGAAAAGTTCGCCGTCGTCGTCCATCGGCGGATGATGATGTCGCTCGCCAATGCGATGGACGCCGAAGAGATGCGCGAGTTCGATCGCCGGATCAAGCGCTTTCTCCATAGCGACGCCGACGTCGAGTACGTGGCCGAGGTCAAGCTCGACGGCCTCGCCGTCGAGCTGGTGTACGAGGATGGGCGACTGAAGGTGGGATCGACCCGCGGCGACGGAATCAACGGCGAGGACGTGACGCCCAACATCCGCACGATCAAAAGCATCCCGCTGCGCCTGCTCCATCCCGCGCATGTGAAAGTGCCGCGCCTGCTCGAAGTCCGCGGCGAGGTGATTTTGCCGCGGCGCGCGTTCGAGCGGCTCAACAACGAACGCGCGGCGGCGGGCGAGCCACTGTTCGCCAATCCGCGCAATGCGGCGGCGGGGTCGCTGCGCCAGCTCGATCCGAAAATCAGCGCCGCGCGCCCGCTCGACATCTTTTGCCACACGCCCGGGGTGATCGAGGGCGCGAGCTACCAGAGCCAGTGGGAATTCCTGCAAGGGATCAGGTCGTTCGGTCTCAAGGTAAACCCGCTTACGAAAATCTGCCGCGGCGTCGACGAGGTGCTCGAGTATCACGCGCAAATCGCTGAGCAGCGCCACGAGCTCGACTACGAAGCCGACGGCGTGGTCGCCAAGGTCAACTCGTTCGCGCTCCAGGAGCAGTTGGGCGAGGTCTCGCGCTCGCCGCGATGGGCGGTCGCGTTCAAGTTCAAGGCCCAGCAGGCCAAGACGCGGGTCAACCGGATCGCGGTTTATGTCGGACGGATCGGCTCGCTCACGCCCGTCGCCCAACTCGAGCCGGTGCCGCTCGCCGGAGTGACGATTTCCAACGCCTCGCTGCACAACCTCGACGAAATCCGCCGCAAGGACGTGCGCGAAGGCGACACCGTGCTGATCGAGCGCGCGGGCGACGTGATTCCCTACGTCGTGCGAGTGACGAAGGAGGGAAAGCCGCGGGCGAAGCCGTTCCAGATGCCCGCGCATTGTCCGAATTGCGGCGGGGCAATCGTCCACGAGGAGGGCGAGGTCGCCTACTTCTGCGTCAACGTCAACTGTCCGGCGCGCGTGCGCGAGTCGATTCGGCATTTCGCCTCCAAGAACTGCATGGATATCGACGGCCTCGGCGATAAGCTGGTCGGCCAACTGGTTGAAACCGGGCTGGTGAAAGAACTGGACGACGTCTACCGGCTTGAGCACGATCGGCTCGCCGGACTGGAGCGGATGGCCGAGAAGAGCGCGCAGAATCTGCTCGACGCGATCGAGCGCTCGCGCCATCGCACGCTCGACCGTCTGATCAACGGCCTCGGCATCCGTCACGTCGGCGAGAGCACGGCGCGCGCGCTCGCGCTGCGTTTCAGAACGATCGACGAGCTGGGCCAGGCGAGCGAGGACGATTTGCGCTCGGTCCGCGATATCGGCGACGAGGTCGCCCGCAGCATCCGCGAGTATTTCGACGAACCGCGCAACCGCAACGGTGTCGAGCGGCTGAAAAAGCATCTCGACCTGACGCCGCTCCAAGCGCCCGCCGCGCACGGGCGCGCGGCGCTGCGCGACAAGAGCTTCGTTTTGACCGGGACGCTCGAGACGATGACGCGCGAGGAAGCTGAGCAGAAAATCCGCGCCGCCGGCGGCCGCGTGACCTCGGCGGTCAGCCGCAAGACCGACTTCGTCGTCGCTGGCGCGGAAGCGGGATCCAAGCTGCGCAAGGCGGAGGAGCTGGGAGTGAAAACGCTCGACGAACGCGCGTTCGTGGCGATGCTGGGCGTCGAGGGACGCGGCTAATCCCGCGGCGCGGCGATGCCCGGACCTGATCTGGCTCGGCTCCGGATGCTGGTGCACGGGCGCGTGCAGGGAGTGTTTTTTCGCCATGCGGCGGCCGAAGAGGCGCGCTTGCTGGGGCTTCGCGGATGGGTGAAAAATCTTGTAAGCGGCGACGTCGAAATAGTTGCCGAGGGCCCGCGGCGCGAACTAAAGATTCTTGCTGCGTGGGCCCATCAGGGCCCCCGTCTGGCGCGCGTGACCGGGGTGGAGGAGGAGTGGTCGGATTATCGGGGCGACGAGGCGGCTTTCTTGATCCGATAGGTGCGTTGGTTAAGGATTGTACCCTTTCGCCTTTTTTTAGTATTAGCTATAGTTTTGGGTGGCATAAGCACCGTGGCCGGGCCCGCGAGGCTTGGTCTCGTTTGCGGCACGCCCACGTAGCGCAAGGAGTTTGAAAGAAAATGGCTCTACCACCTGAGGCAGCCGGACAAACCGCGGAATCCCACGGTCTGGCCGGTGGGGGTGCGGGACACAAGCGGCGCGAAAAGGTCGAACACGTCGTCATCCGGTTCGCGGGCGACTCGGGCGACGGGATGCAGCTCGCCGGAATGCAGTTCACGACTGAATCGGCGCTGGCCGGCAACGATATAGCGACCCTGCCCGATTTTCCCGCCGAGATACGCGCTCCTGCCGGAACGCTCGCCGGGGTCAGCGGTTTCCAGGTAAATTTTTCCAGCAGCGAAATCTTCACCGCCGGCGATGAACCCGACGTGCTGGTGGCGATGAATCCGGCGGCGCTCAAAGCCAACCTCGACGACGTGCCGCCTAACGGCGTGATTATCGCCGACGTTGCGGCTTTCAGCGAGTCCAACCTCAAGCGCGCCGGCTTCACCTCCAATCCACTCACCGATCATTCGCTCGACAAGTACCAGGTCTTCCAGGTTGACGTTACCAGGATGACGACGCTGGCGCTTCGCGATTCGGGGCTCAACAACCGCGCCGTGATGCGCTGCCGCAACCTGTTCGTGCTCGGCCTGGTGTCGTGGCTCTATCAGCGGCCCATCGCGAGCACGGAGAACTGGCTGGCCGGACGTTTCCGCAAGTTGCCCGACGTGCTCGCCGCCAACGTAAAGGCGCTCAAGGCGGGCTACAATTACGGCGAGACTACCGAAGCGTTCGCAAGCTCGTATATCGTCGATCCCGCGCGCATCGCCAAGGGCTTCTACCGCAACATCACGGGCAACAGCGCGACGGCGCTCGGGTTCGTGGTCGCGGCATGCCGCGCGAAGCGCCCCCTGTTCCTGGGCTCGTATCCGATTACTCCCGCCAGCGATGTGCTTCACGATCTCGCCGGCTTCAAGAATTTTCCCGTCTATACCTTCCAGGCCGAGGACGAGATCGCGGGCGTGGCTTCGGCGATCGGCGCTGCGTTCGGCGGTGCGATCGCGATAACCACGACTTCCGGCCCCGGCATGAACCTCAAGGCCGAGGCGGTGGGCCTCGCGGTCAAGACCGAACTGCCGATAGTTATCACGGATATCCAGCGCGCCGGCCCCTCGACCGGGATGCCGACCAAGCCGGAGCAGGCGGACCTGCTGATGGCGATGTACGGGCGGCACGGCGAATCACCGATTCCGATTATTGCGGCGGCGACTCCGGCCGACTGTTTCGATTGCGCTTACGAAGCCGTGCGTATCGCGACCAAGTACATGACCCCGGTGATCCTGCTGACCGACGGCCAGCTCGCCAACGGCGCCGAGCCATGGCTGGTGCCCGACGCCGACAAGCTGCCCGAGATCAAAGTCGAGTTCCGCACCGATCCGGCCGGCTATATGCCTTACATCCGCGACCCCGAGACGATGGCGCGGCCGTGGGCGGTGCCCGGCACGCCCGGCCTGGAGCATCGGCTAGGCGGCCTTTCGACCGAGGACCAGACCGGCAATATCAGCTACTCGCCGGCCAACAACGAGCTGATGGTGCGGCAGCGGGCGCGCAAGATTGCGGGCATCGCGCGCGAGATTGCGCCGATCGAGATCTTCGGCGAGGGCAATGGCGGCGAGCTGGTGGTGCTCGGATGGGGTTCGACCTTCGGGCCGATTCGCGAGGCGGTCAAGCAATTGCGCGCCAAGGGCAAGAACGTCTCGCACATCCACCTGCGCTATCTGAATCCGCTGCCGAGCGACCTCGGCGACAAGCTAAAGACGTTCCGCAAGGTGATGGTCGCCGAGATGAACATGGGACAACTCCTCAAGATGGTGCGCGCGGACTACCTGGTGGACGCCGTCGGCTGCAACAAGATCCAGGGGCGTCCGTTCAAGGTCAGCGAGCTGACCAACCGTATCCTGCGCGCGCTGGAGGGCTGAAAACAAATGGCTACCGCTTTAACCCGCAAGGATTTCATCTCGGACCAGGAAGTGCGCTGGTGTCCGGGATGCGGCGATTACGCGATCCTCGCCCAGGTCCAGAAGATCATGCCGGAGCTGGGCGTGCCGCGCGAAAACACGGTCTTCATCTCGGGCATCGGCTGCTCGAGCCGGTTTCCGTACTACATGAACACCTACGGCTTCCATACGATTCACGGCCGCGCACCGGCGGTCGCGACCGGGCTTAAGGTCACGCGGCCCGAACTTGACGTATGGGTCGTAACGGGCGACGGCGACGGACTCTCAATCGGCGGCAACCATCTGATTCACGTGCTGCGCCGCAACGTCGACCTGAAGATCCTGCTCTTCAACAACCGAATCTATGGCCTCACCAAGGGCCAGTATTCGCCGACCTCGGAAGTAGGCAAGGTCACCAAGTCCACGCCCGTCGGTTCGGTCGATTTCCCGTTCAATCCGATCACGGTCGCGCTCGGCGCGCACGCGGCCTTCGTCGCGCGCACGGTCGACGTCGAGCAGAAGCATCTCGGCGAAGTACTCAAGCGCGGCCACGCCAATCGCGGCGCGTCATTTATCGAGATCCTCCAGAACTGCAATATCTTCAACGACGACGCCTTCAAGGAAGTGAGCGACAAGACGATTAAAGCCGACCACCAGCTCGTGCTCGAGCACGGCAAGCCGCTCATCTTCGGCAAGAACCGCGACCGCGGTATCCGGATGAACGGGATGCGTCCCGAGGTGGTTCAGCTCGGCAACGGCGTGAGCGAAAGCGACATCGTGGTGCACGACGAGACGAATCTTTCGCTCGCCTTCATGCTGGGAAACTTCGAGCCGCCGATGCCCACGCCGATCGGCGTCTTCTACTGCGCGCCGCGCCCGACCTACGACGCGGCGATGAACAAGCAGCTCGAAGAGGCGAAGGCCAGGATGGGCGCCGGCGATCCGCAAAAGCTGCTGCGCCAGGGCGATACCTGGACGGTCAACTAGGCCGCAATCCCCTCATCGACAGCAAAGGGGCCGAGGGCATAAACCTTCGGCCCTTTCTTTTTTCAGTGATCTCATGGACGCCGCTCCGATGTCGCGGCTGGCGCCTCGCTCAATGCGGAGTGGCTCGAATGCGACGGCCGTCGTTCCGATGCCGCCTTAGCTGCGGCGGGGCAGCTCGACGCGCGCCCATCCGGAAGCGCACAGCTCTCCCTGTTGATTACGCTCTTCGAGCTCGCATTCGACCGCGCCGTTATCCGCCTTGGCCACCGTGCCGGAGCAGGTCAGCACGTCGCCCGGAATCGCGATTCCGCGATTCTGCCATCGAAACCTGAGGACGCGCGCACGTGGCCCGGCCCAGTCCGCCACCGCCTGGTAGAGAAAGCTGCCGTGCAGATGGGCCTGTACCAGCACGTCGGGATAGCCTTCGGTGGCCGCGTAAGGCTTATCGAAATGAATACGATGCGCGTTCCAGGTGACGGCGCTGAAGCGGAAGAGCTGGATGGTGGTCGGCCGTTTGACCAGCGGCGTCAGCGCCGCGCCGGTTTTTATGTCCTCGAAGTAAAGTTGATGGCCATGCATAGTCGGCTTCTCTCTGGTCAGCGCGCGATGAAGGTTTCGCGGCAGGTCACGAGCGGGCGCTCGCCGGCGTCGCGATAAATCTGGATTACCTTGATCAGCAGCAGATCGCCCGAGCGTCCCTGCTTGAGCTCGACGCCGTCGAGCCGCAATTCCATCGTGACCCGCATGCCGTCGGTCACCGGCGCATGGAACTCCAGGTTCTGGCCGCCGCCCATGATGCGCATTCCCTCAAGCGGCAGAAACGCGAATTCGTGGCTGGTGGTGCCGTCGGGGCGGAGCGAATCCTGCGGCGGACCCGTCTGCCAGTTGCGGACCGCGCTCAGAAAGAGCGGAGGCGCGACCGTCTCGGGATAGCCGGCGGCACGCGCGGCCTCGGCCTCGAAGAAGATCGGGTTTAGATTGTCGGCGGCGACGGCGAAGCGCTGGAAGGCCTCCTTGCGCATGATTCCGAGGTCGGTGCGTTCGCTTCGCCCGACGTAGGGTTTGAGTTCTTCGAACAGCGCGGGAATCGAGACGCTCATGAGCCGGTTCTCCGTTCAGCTTTGCGTGCAGATCTCCGTTCAGTCGCGCCAGACCGCAGCTTAGTCGCGTGACGATTGGCCGAGCATGTTGCGCGCGATCATCCAGCGATGGATCTCGGCGGTGCCGTGGCCGATTCGCCAGACGCGCACCTGGCGGAAGAAGCTCTGGATCGGCAGCTCGCGGGTGTAGCCGAGGCCGCCGAAAATCTGGATGCAGCGATCGGTGACGCGCTGCGCCATCTCGGTCGCGTAGAGCTTGGCGATGAACGCCTCGTTGCGGATTTTCTGCTTCGCGTCGGCCATCCAGCCCGCCCGATAGACCAGCAGCCGCGCCGCTTCCAGCTCGACCTCCGAGTCGGCGAGCATCCACTGGATCGCCTGGCGGCTCGCGATGGGCTTGCCCCAGGTGGTGCGCTGCTTGGCCCATTCGACTGCCATCTCGATCGAGCGTGCCGCGATTCCGAGCTGGAACGCACCGATCTTGAGCCGCCCGTGGGTGAGCTGATAGTCGGCGACCGCGAAGCCGCCGTCGGCCTCGCCCAGGCGGTTCGCGTCCGCCACGACGCAATCGGTGAACTGCAGCTCGTGGGGGTCCCAGTTGTCGCCCATGGTGGGAATCTCGCGCGCGACCTTAAAGCCCGGCGTGTCCATCTCGACCAGGAAGCAGGTGATGCCCCGCGAACCCAGCTTGGGGTTGCTCGTAGTGAACAGGATCACGAAGTCGGCGCCCTCGACGTAGGAGATAAACGTCTTGGTGCCGTTCACGATCCATCGGTCGCCGTCGCGCACGGCGGTGGTGCGGATTCGCGCGAAGTCCGAGCCCGCGTCGGGCTCGGTGAAGGCGTAGCAGCTATGCTTCTCGCCGTTGATGATCGGATAGAAGAAGCGTTTCTTTTGCTCGTCATTGCAGAGATAGAGCGCCGGCTCCGGGCTTCCGCCGAACTCGAACATCGCGGGATGCTTGAACAGCTCTTCGTTGATCATGCACATCGCGAGTTGGCCGACGTCGTTGCCGCCGTATTCGGCCGGCACTTCGAGCGCCCAGAAGCCGGCCTCGCGCCCCCGGCGTTCGAGGTTGTGACGGACCTTGATGTCGAGTTTGCCCTTGAGCAGGAATTCTTTCTCGAGCGGCATCAGCTCCTTTTCGCGGAACTGGCGCACGCTTTCGACCATCATGCGATGCTCTTCGGTGATTGCGAAATCCATAGACTCCTCCCGTCTGGTCAGGAATTATTGCGCGCGGCGAGAGCTCTTTGGCAAGCGGAATTGCCTTGAGCCAAAGCCGCAACTTCGCCATCCTGTAAGCCGCGCTTTGAAAACAGATAGCGCTGGGCGCTTTGAAAAGCGGATAGCAAGCGCGGTTCAAAAAAATGGGAGAAGCCAGATGACGGAAGCCAGATATGGCGACGTATCGGTCGCGGTGAAGGACTACGTAGGCACGGTCGAGATTCATCGGCCGCCGCACAATTATTTCGACGTCCAGCTCATCCGCGACCTGGCCAACGCGTTCGGCGCGCTGGACGAAGATGCGGCCTGCCGCGCCTCCGTGCTCTGCGCCGAGGGCAAGTCATTCTGTGCCGGCGCCAATTTCGCTAACCGGGCGGCGACCGGCGTCGAGGCCGGCACGGAGAAGCGCAATCCGCTCTATTCCGAGGCGGTGCGGCTCTTCGGCTCCAGGAAGCCGATCATCGGCGCGATCCAGGGACCGGCAATCGGCGGCGGCCTCGGACTCGCGCTGGTGCCGGATTTCCGCGTCGTTTGTCCCGAGGCGCGCTTTGCTGCCAACTTCGTCAAAATCGGCTTCCATCCGGGTTTCGGACTCACCTACACGTTGCCGCGTCTGATCGGCGTCCAGAAGGCGAATCTGCTGTTCCTCACGGGTCGGCGTATCAACGGCGAAGAAGCCTACGCGTGGGGACTCGCCGACGTTCTGGTCGAAGCAGACCGCCTACGCGAGACGGCGACGAAGCTCGCGGCCGAAATTGCCGAGAATGCACCGTTGGCCATCAATTCGACCCGCGCCACCGTGCGCCGGGGACTGGCCGAAGCCGTGCAGGCGCAGACCGACCTCGAGTTCATCGAGCAGGACTGGTTGATGCGCACCGAGGATCATCGCGAAGGCATCAAGGCGGTCGCCGAGCGGCGCCCCGGGCGTTTCGTCGGAAGATAGAATGCAACTGCAGCCGGTACTCGACGCGGAAAAGCGCGTTGGGTCCGGGCCGCTAGCGGCCGACCGTCGAAGTCTTGGCCGCGGCGACGTAGCGCTCGACGTCTTCCTCTAGCAGCAGCCGCTCCTTTTGAAGCACGGCCGCGGCGCGCGCGACCGCGTCAACGTAGTGCTCGTGGCTCGGGTATCGCTCTTCGAGAGAGGGTCGCGGGTCGCCCGTTTCACGACGCTCCTTCACTGTAGCCACGAATGGGATGAACGAGCCCACCACCATCAATGCGCCCTCCGCGCATCCGGCGCACCGGATGTTCCATCCCGTCCGCGTGCCCAGAGGCACCGTGATGTCGGGCAGGCGTATGCCGGCGATCTCGTTGCCGTCCTCGTCAACCTTGGGGACCAGGACCGGGTATTCGCGGCCGGGGATCGCCCGGGGCGGCTCCGAGCTGTAATCCATCACGCACAGTTCGTTGAAGAGCCCCGTGTAGCGAACGCCCGGAATGTCGGGAAAGGCGAGACCCGATCCTGGCGAGGGAGGCACGAGAGTTCCATCGCCGGCGCGCGGAAACCGGCTCTCCGGCGGTAGTGTCCCCGCGCTGACCCATTGCTGCAGCGCTACCAGCAATGCCCGGTTCAAAGGCCCGTAGTCGAGACGATTCAGTGGATACGTGTGGTTCTGGAAGAAGACCCCGCTGTGCCGGAGCATCGCAGGGCCCGCATGCTGCGTTCCGGCGAAGGCGTACACGCGGACCTGCTCGGGCAGCGCAATGTCCTGGCCGTGCTCGTCGGTTACGACCAGGGAACATCGCCCCTGCCAGAATTCGGTGCTGGTATCGGCGTGCATCATCTTGGGGCAGGTGCCGGAAGCAAGGCAACGCTCCATGATGCCGCCGGTCTTCCCGCTTATCGAATCGGTGCGAGTTGCGTAGGTAAACGGAAACTGATCGCCGGGATAAAGATGGTCCTCGTGCTCGCGATTGAACCGCCCCGGCTGGGAGAAGGGATGGTTCAAGAAAATTCTGCGGGAACCCGCGAGGCTCGCATAAATTCCGTCGAAAACCCTTCGGCCTGACGGCGTCTGGTTGAATCCCAGGTGCACGAACTCGCGCAGGAAGCGGCCCGGCTGCGATCTTCCGTAGGCGATGACGTCATCGACGATCGGGCCGCCTCGACCGAGGCTCAGCGGATTGGGCCGGCCGCTATCGTCTGTTGCCGCATGGCGCATGAATTCCACCAGGTCGCGGACCGCGGCGAATCCGAGACCCATCACGATCGGATCGCGCGCCTGGTAGATGAACTCGTATATTGCACCGCCGTCGAAACCGTCGGCGAGGATGATTTCGAGCCTGGTGGGAGAGAGAAAGCGCCATCGATCCGGCGGGACCGGTGTCCGCCGATCCTTCTGGCGTTGGCGGACCGTAAGTGTCGCCTCGCTCTGCTCCAGCGTATTGGCGGGGTAGGTCAGCGGCGCGACCACTCTTCCCGAATCCTGGCCGAAGACGAATTCCTCTCTCGATTCGCCGACGATAGGCTTTCCGGCCCCGGTTGCGACCGGAAAGCCGGCGAGCATATGTCCCTCTTCAGGCGCGACGTCGCCCTGCCATGCGCCGAACAGGATCGAATAGCCCCGGCGCATCAGGAAGCCGTTGCCGGCGTCTTCGGCGGTCGCAAGTTCGTTCGATCCCAGGCCCTTGGACGCGTCGTTCAGGTCGACCAGGGCGAGCTTGTCGCCGCGATTGAGCGCGTCGTACAGAAGATACCGATTACCTTTGCGCAGATCGGTCGGCTTCAGAAGGCAGAAATCCATCCAATATTCGACCAGGCCGGCGGCGTTGCGGGGCGCCTTGTCGAGATTGGCGATTACGGCGTTGAGTGGATGCGACGGATCGACTTCGCCGAATGCGCGGCCGATGACCTTTTCGTAGGCTCCGACGGTGCCGAACGACATCCCGCCAAAGGCGCTTTCAACGCGGGCGATTTCGATTTTCATAAGCCCTCTTCCGTCGAGCGTGGCTGCACTGCGCCAGCGGCGCAGGATAGCACAACGGCGGGCCGGACCGGGTAATGCGGCGCCCCGGCGCGCCGCGTGTGCGGCGAAAAATAGCGATTGAAAGCGGGATTGGAATGTGTTGTTATCCGCGCCACAGCCAATAGTTAATCTGGCGACGCGGAGGAGTAACGACATGGCGACTCCAAAGGTTATCGTCCAGCTTTACCCGGTGCTTCCTGCCGAAGATCGCGCGGATCGCGAACGCAAGCGTCCGCTCGGACGCAATAGCGAAGTTTACCACCGCGTGCTCCATGAATCGCTCGAACTGGTTAGAGAGATCGACGCGATGGGCGTCTGGGGCATCAGCACGATCGAGCACCATCTCCACTCCGAAGGTTACGAGCTCGGGCCCAATCCCGGCGTGCTCAACGCCTGGTGGGCAGGCGCCGTGAAGCGCGCCTACCTGGGCGCGCTGGGTTACGTGATGGCAACGCGCGATCCGATCCGGGTCGCCGAAGAAACCGCCATCCTCGACCACATGACCAACGGCCGCTTCTTCGTCGGCCTCACGCGCGGCTATCAGGCGCGCTGGACCAACATCCTGGGTCAGTCGATCGATGCGGTGGCGACACTTTCCGATGGCAGCGCGGACGATGCCCGCAACCGCGAGATTTTCGAAGAACGCACGCTGATGCTGATGCAGTGCTGGATGCAGGACGCGGTCGAGTCGAAGCAGCCGCACTACGAGATTCCCTATCCCTACGAAACCGGAGTCCGTGGTTATCCGGCGTGGAGAAGCGCTGCGTCCGCCGGCGCTCCGGGCGAAGTCGGACCCGACGGCAGTATCCGGCGCGTGAGCGTGGTGCCCAGCCCCTACACGCGGCCATATCCGCCGGTATTCGTGGCGATGAGCGGCAGCGCGAGTTCGATTCCGTTCCTGGCGCGCCATGGCTTTCGCCCCACCTATTTCACCGGTCTCGATAACATCCTGCAGTTCGCACGCATGTACGTCGAGGAGGGGCGCGCCGCCGGACTGCCCTATGCTCTGGGCGAGCGTCAGAACCTCGTGCGCTGGATTCACGCCGGCCGCACCGAGCAGGAATTCCGCGACAAGCTGATGCGCTACGATTACGAGATGTACGCGAATTTCTACACCGCGTTTTTTCCCAAGCTGCCACACTTCGCGGACGCGGAGGCGACCCTGCAGAGCATGAAGGAGAGCGGCATCTTCCTGGGCGGAACCGTCGAGCAGTTAAGGCAGCAGTGGCGTCATATCTACGCGACCGTTCCCGCCGAGTACCTGACGCTCATCTGGCACTACGCGCAGTGTCCCAAGGAGGTCGTGCTCGACGAACTGGGCACTTTCATGACCAAGGTGCTGCCGGAACTCGACGCGCCTTCATCGGGCGAGCACGCGATCGAGGCCGCGCCCGCGCCCTGATCGGGCGCCGCGGCCGCAAGCAGGGCGCGGGGTGATGAATCGGTCGATGAGCGCCGGCGATCGCCGGGTCGAGAAATCCGTTGGGCGTCAGACGATTTCATACATGAAAGGCGATTACGGCTGAGCGCCGGGACTCAGCCACTCTGCGGACGGTTCGGCCCCTTCACGCTCAGAGTTCGAGCGCGCTGCCTGAGCCGACCACCGTCCTGGTGCCGTCGGATTTTTCGCACCATACCTCAACTTCGGCTCGCGTGCGCGCGCCTTCCGGCCGACGCTCCAGGATGCGTCCGCGGGCGGCGGTGGTTTCGTTGGCCCAGAGCACGTTGACCAGCCGCAGATCGAAGCGTCCGCCACAGAGGAACCCCACGCCGAAGCGCCGCGTCATCATCGCGCCCGCCAGACACACCGACAGCATTCCCTGCACCACGATCTCGGGAAAGCCGAGCTTGCGCGCCGCTTCGCGATCGGTGTGGTAGTTGATCGCCGGCCCGGAGAACGCCATGCACATCGCTTCGCTCACGTGAATCATCGGCGATTCGATCGGTTCGCCGCCGTGTTCGCCGACCTTGAACGTGCGGGCGGCGTCGCGCTCGCGCGACTTGTCCACCGCGTACGAGCCGTCCGCGCGCTCCGGCATCAGGAAGCTCTGATGCGTACGGCCGCGCGTCACCATGCGGCCCGCGGAGTCGAAGATCAGGGTTTCGTTGACCACGTATTCGCGGTCGCGCTTGGCGTAGCGCTCGGCGATGACCGAGCGCGAGCGCAGCCGCTCACCGACCATCACCGGCGCGAAAAAATCGAACTCCTGGCGCGCGTGCAGGTTGCCGTAAACATTGGGCAGGTACCAGGAATGGGTATGGAAGACCGCCGAATGTACGATCAGCGCAGGCGCCACCGGGCCGCCGAGCGGCGAGGGCCCGCGATACCAGGGGTTGTCGTCGCCGGTGCCCGCGATATAGCGCTCGATGAGGTCCGCAGTTATTTCGTATTCGGCGCCACCGTAATCACGGCCCACGTAAACTTCGCTCGGATCAAACACGCTCGTCAGTTCCATCGTACAGCGCCTCGCCAGTCTTCATGCCTTCTTGATTTTCTTTTTCAGCCGCTCGTTGAACTTCGCGCGATCGGCGACTGCGCGGATATGCGTTCCAGTCCCGATCTCGTCGATATCGTCATTCGCGCGCACGACGAACTCGATGCGCCGGCCGTCGACCTTGGTTACTTCGGCCCAGGCGGTGACCTTGTGCCCCTCGGGCGTGGCGGCAAGATGCTGCACGTTGATCACGGCCCCGACCGACATCTCGCCGGGCTCGAGGTAAGGCTGCATCGCGTCGATCGCGGCCAACTCCATCATCAGGCTCATCACGCAGGTGGCCATCACCGGCGGCAGCGAGGGCTCCATCGTGCCCGCCAGGTCCTTCTTTTCCACGATGATAGTGTGGCTGCCCTTGGTTCCCACCGGTATCGGTCGCATCGTAATCCCCTTATCGATTCCACCTGTTTTACGCGGCGCGCGTGCGCCGAAGCTTCATCCGGTCGAGCTTTTTGATCACCCAATCGACGCGATCGTTGCCCCAAAAAAGCTCGCCTGCGACGTTGAAGGTGGGCACGCCGAACACACCGTCGCGCTCGGCTTCAGCCGCCGCGGCCCGCAAGTCGGCAGGACCGTCGCCTTCGGCATAGTCGCGGAAGCCGGCGTAGTCGAGTCCCGCCTCGGCCATCACAGCGGCCAGCGCATCGAAGTCCTCGATATTGAGTTCGCGCTTGAAGAAGCGCTCGAAGACGCGGTCTGCGTATGGCCGAAAGCGTCCGTGGCGATCGGCATAGAGCCCGCTTATCAGCGCAAGCCGCGAGTCGAAAATCTTCTGCGGGCCGCGGACGATCATCGCGCGTTCGTTGGCGAAGCGGCGCATGTCCATGTAAAGGTACCGCACCTTATCCCAGTCGCGCTGCGCGCGCTGCTCGAGCTCGCCGCCGTACGCCTCGCGGATCGCGAGCTCGAGCGGGATGAAGCGCAGGCGCACGCGATGGGTCTCTTCGAGCTTGTACGCCGGCTCCATCGCGAGGTACGTAAACGGGCTCTTGAAGTCGTAATAAAGTTTTATCGTTTCGACGCCATCAGCCATGGTGACCACTTATTTAGTGGATAGCCTAAAAGAAAGCGGCGAAAAAGCGGCGCGTCTTTCTTTATCGAGGGCATCGTGCGCGCACCGCTCGATTCCGCGGGCGGCGGATGCGAAAATAGTGGCTCGAGCAGGCTGCGTCGTCAGGATTTTTTTCGAGGAAGCTCGCTATGGCAAAGCGTTCCAGCAGTTCCAGCGGCGCGCCGCGAACCTCCGCGGGCGCGTCGCGCGAGGTAGAGAACCGGTCCGCCCCGGCCCCACCCGCGTCGTCGCAATATCACGTGATCGAGGCAGTTGCGCCGATCATCGATTGCGGCCGCTATCCGGTCAAGCGCGTACAGGGCGAGTCCTTCACGGTTGAGGCCCATATTTTCCGCGACGGCGATCACGTGGTGCGTGCGGTCGTCAAATGGCGGCCGCGGAGCGAGAAGCAGTTCAGCGAATCGCCGATGACGCACGTGGACGACGATCGCTGGCGCGGCGAATTCCCGCTCGAGCGCAACGAGCGCTATTTTTTCACGATCCAGGCTTGGACGGACCTCTTCGCCACATGGGAGCGCCGCTTCAGCAAAAAGGCCGAGGCCGGGCGCGACGTGGCTTCCGACCTGCTCGAGGGAGCTGCGCTCATCGAGGCCGCAGCGCCGCGCGCCAAAGATGGCGACCGCGCGGCGCTGCTCGCGGCGCTCGAGCAACTGCGCGGATTCGACGAACCGCGCGATGCGGTCGCGGTGGTCTCGGACGAGCGTTTGCTCGGCCTGATGGCGCGGGTGGGCGAGCGCTTCAGCGCCACCGAGTATCGGCCGCTGCTTGAGGTTGTCGCGGACCGGCCGCGCGCGCGCGCGGGCGCGTGGTACGAAATGTTCCCGCGCTCGCAAGGCGAAACGCCCGGGCGCGCCGCGACGCTGCGCGAGGCGGAACGGCGCTTACCGGAAATTCGAGACCTCGGTTTCGATGTCGTGTATCTCACGCCCATCCATCCGATCGGTCGATCGCATCGCAAGGGGCCCAACAACTCGTTGACGCCGTTGCCCGACAGTCCCGGCAGCCCCTGGGCGATCGGCAGCGCGGCCGGCGGCCACACCGCGATCGAGCCGGCGCTCGGAAGCCTTGACGACTTCGACCATTTCGTGGTGGCGGCGCGGCGGCTCGGGTTGGAAATCGCGCTCGACTTCGCGATCCAGTGCTCGCCAGACCATCCTTGGGTGCGCGAGCATCCCGAGTGGTTCCGCCATCGGCCCGACGGATCGATAAAGTACGCCGAGAACCCGCCCAAGGAGTACCAGGACATCTATCCGCTCGATTTTGATGGGCCGGAGGCCGGGGCGCTGATGGACGCGCTCAGGGAAGTCGCGCTGTTCTGGATCGGCCATGGCGTGCGGATTTTTCGCGTCGACAATCCGCACACCAAGCCGGTCAAGTTCTGGCACTGGTTGATTGAGAGCATCCAGGGCCGTTACCCTGATGTCATTTTTCTGTCCGAGGCGTTTACGCGGCCCAGGATGATGATGTCGCTGGCCAAGGCCGGGTTTACCCAGTCATATACCTATTTCACCTGGCGCAACACCAAGAGAGAATTCATCGAATATCTTGAAGAGTTGATCCGGCCGCCGGTGAGCGACTTCTTTCGGCCGAATTTCTTCACGAACACTCCGGACATCCTGAGCCCGGTCCTGCAGCGCCACGGGCGTCCGGCGTTCAAGATGCGGTTGGTACTGGCGGCGACGCTGTCGCCGTCCTACGGCATCTACAGCGGCTACGAATTGTGCGAGAACCAGGCGGTTTCCGGCACCGAAGATTATCTCAACTCCGAGAAATACGAGATTCGCACGCGCGACTGGCACGCTCCGGGCAACATCAATGAGTTTATCGCCCGCCTAAACGCGATCCGGCGCGAGAACCGATGCCTCGGCCTGTTCACCAACCTGCGCTTCCTCGAAACCGATGGCGAGGAGATTCTGTGTTACGTCAAGGCTGCGCCCGAGGGGGGGAACGTTATTCTGGTAGCCGTGAATCTCGATCCCGGTGCGCCGCACGCATGCACCGCCATGGTGCCGCCAGATGCCGTGGGCGTCGTGCCGGGCGAGAATTACCTCGTGACGGACCTGCTGACGGGCTCGTCATGGACTTGGAGCGAGCGCAACTACGTGCATCTTGATCCGGCGGTCGAGCCGGCCCACATCCTGCTGGTCACAAAACAGCGATGAACAAAGCGAAGAGCAACGGCGCGCCGTCCAACGACCCGCTCTGGTACAAGGACGCCATCTTCTACGAATTGCGGGTGCGGTCGTTCTACGACAGCAACGGCGACGGGGTAGGGGATTTCCCCGGCCTGACGCAGAAGCTCGACTATCTCCGCGATCTGGGGATCACCACGATCTGGCTGCTACCCTTCTATCCGTCGCCGATGCGCGACGACGGCTACGACATCTCCGACTATACCGGCGTGCATCCCGACTGCGGCACGCTGCACGATTTCAAGGCGTTTCTTCGCGCGGCGCACGAAAGAGGATTGCGCGTCGTCACCGAGCTGGTGCTCAACCATACCTCGGACCAGCATCCGTGGTTTCAGCGCGCTCGCCGCTCGCCGCCGGGCAGCCCCTACCGGGATTTTTACGTCTGGAGTGACACGCCCGAGCGCTACAAGGAGGCGCGGGTCATCTTCAAGGACTTCGAGCTTTCAAACTGGACCTGGGATCCGGTCGCCAAGGCGTACTACTGGCATCGTTTCTATTCGCATCAGCCGGATCTCAACTACGACAATCCGGCGCTCAAGCGCGCGGCGTTCCGCGCAGTGCATTTCTGGTTCGGGATGGGCGTCGACGGGTTGCGCCTTGACGCGGTGCCTTATCTGTTCGAGCGCGACGGCACCACTTGCGAGAATCTGCCGGAGACCCACACCTTTCTGCGCGAGCTGCGCCGCCACATCGACGCGCATTTTCCAAACCGCATGCTGCTCGCCGAGGCCAACCAGTGGCCCGAGGACGCGGTGACCTACCTCGAGGGCGGCAAGGAATGCCACATGGCGTTCCATTTTCCGATCATGCCGCGGATGTTCATGGCAGTGCGGATGGAAGATCGCTTCCCGCTCACCGACATCTGGGCGCAGACCCCGCCGATCGACGAGTCCTGCCAGTGGGCGATCTTTCTCCGCAATCACGACGAGCTGACGCTCGAGATGGTGACCGAGGAGGAGCGCGATTTCATGTACCGGGCCTACGCGCGCGAGTCGCGGATGCGAGTCAACCTGGGCATCCGGCGCCGGCTCGCGCCCTTGCTTGGTAACAATCGCCGCGCGATGGAATTGATGAACGGGCTTCTGCTGTCGCTGCCCGGCACGCCGGTCATCTACTACGGCGACGAGATCGGCATGGGCGACAACATCTACCTCGGCGACCGCGACGGCGTGCGCACACCGATGCAGTGGAGCGGTGATCGCAACGCGGGCTTTTCGGCGACCGACCCGCAGCGGCTCATCCTGCCGGTGATCATCGATCACGAGTACCATTACCAGACCGTCAACGTGGAGAACCAGGAGCACAACCTGCACTCGATGCTGTGGTGGATGCGCCGGGTGATCGCGCTGCGCAAGCAGTTCAAGGCCTTCGGGCGCGGCACGGTCGAATTCCTGAGCCCCGAGAACCCGCGCGTGCTGGCGTTCCTGCGCGTTTATCAGGACGAGCGCATCCTGGTGGTCGCCAATCTGTCGCGTTTCGTGCAATACGTCGAACTCGACCTTACGCGCTTCAAGGGGATGGTGCCGGTCGAATTGTTCGGCCGCACCGAGTTTCCCGCGATCACCGAAAAGCCCTACCTGCTTACGCTCGGACCGCATTTGTTCGACTGGTTTTCGATCCAACCGCCGCGCCTGGCGCCTTCCGTGGTCGAGATCCCGAAAGCCGAAATCGCCCGCATCGAAAGCGCCGCCGGATGGGACGGCTTCATGCGTGGCGAGGGCTGGGAGGCGATGGCCAAGGCGCTGCCGGATTTTCTGCCACGCTGCCGATGGTTTCGCAGCAAGACGCGCGCGATCAAGACGGTCAGGGTGGCTGACACGATCTCGCTGGTCGAGGGCCCCGGCGAGGCTCACCTCGTCCTCGCCAACGTCGAGTATCACAATGCCGAGTCGGAGCAATACGTGATACCGATAGCTCTGGAAGCCGACGGAACCGGTCCGGGCGGCGCGCGTCCGGAGCTGACGATCGCCCACCTGAGGCTCGGCGGCTCACGCAACGGCGACGTCGACGGCCGGCTGTTCGAGGCTTCGGCCGACCCGCGCTTTGCCTGGGCGATGCTCGAGCTGGTCGAGCGGCGCCGCCGCGTGCGCGGTCAGCGCGGCGAGCTAAGCGCCACGGCGGCGCCCCTATGGCGCGAGCTGCGTGGCGATCGCGAAAGCCCATGCGAGCCGCATGCACTCAGGACCGAGCAGACCAACTCGTCGATCATCTATGGCGACCGTCTGATCCTGAAACTGTTTCGCATGCTCGATCCCGGCGTCAATCCGGACCTCGAGATCGGGCGCGTGCTTGCGACGCGCTCGAATTTCGCTCATACACCGCCGCTTGCCGGATGGCTCGAGTACCAGACCGGCCGCGACGAGCCCAGCACCGTTGCCCTCCTGCACGGCTTCATCGCGAGCCAGGGTGACGCGTGGACGCATACGCAGAGCGAGCTCAGCCAGTATTTCGAGCGCGCATTGACCACCAAGGACCGCTCGGTCGAGCTGCCGGTCAAACCGCTGGTGGAACTGGTTGCGGAGGATCGGCCGGGACCGATGGCGACCGAGGCTATCGGAGCGTTTCTCGAGACCGCCGGGCTGCTGGGCCAACGCACCGCGGAGTTGCATCTTGCACTGGCGGCCGGCGACGAACCCGATTTCGCACCTGAGCCTTATTCGCAGCTCTATCGGCGCTCCGAATACCAGTCGATGCGCAACCTGGCGGGGCAGGTGTTTCGCGTTCTCCGCGCGCGTCTCTCCATGCTGCCGGAGGCTGAGCGCGCAAAGGCAAGCGAACTGCTCTCCAACCAGGAGAGCGTCACTGCGCGCTTCCAGGAATATCTGCAGCGCAGATTCACCGTTACACGCATCCGCACGCACGGCGATTTGCATCTGGGGCAGGTGCTGCACGCGGGCAAGGACTTCGTCATAATCGATTTTGAGGGTGAGCCGGCCCGTCCATTGAGCGAGCGGCGCCGCAAGCGCTCGGCGCTGCGCGATGTGGCGGGAATGCTGCGGTCGTTTCACTACGCGGCGATGGGTTCGATGCTGGATCATCTGCGTGCGGGCACGCTCAGTTCAAGCATGCTCGACGCGTTGGGGCCGTGGGCGCGTATGTGGGAGGCATGGGCCTCATGGGCCTATCTGAAGGGCTACCTGGATAGGGCCAGCGGAGCGGATTTCATCCCGCGCGAACGCGAGGAACTGCGGATTCTGCTCGATTCTTTTTTGCTCGACAAGGCGATTTACGAGCTGGGTTACGAAATGAACAACCGTCCCGATTGGGTCGCGATCCCGCTCCAGGGCATAAGCCAGGTGTTGAGTGGAGCGATCTAGGAATCCCAAGCGGACAGGAAACGCGTCTCCTCATGTCATCTGAAATAGCACCCATGGGCCGCACCGATGCGGCGAGCGGCTTCGAGAGCCTGGTCGCGCTCGAACACACCGATCCGCACTCGATCCTGGGCGCGCACCTCGATCGCGAAGGCGTCGTGCTGCGGGCGTTTCGGCCCGACGCCGAGCGCGTCGTGCTGCTGATCGACGGCGAAGAGCAGGGACGCGAGATGACGCTGGTTGATCCGGCGGGAGTCTTTGAGCTCCGGCTCAAAGGACGGAGCGAGCTGTTCGCTTACCGGCTCGA
Source organism: Candidatus Binataceae bacterium (assembly GCA_035500095.1). Lineage (NCBI taxonomy): Bacteria > Candidatus Binatota > Binatia (SeqCode) > Binatales (SeqCode) > Binataceae (SeqCode) > Binataceae bacterium (SeqCode). The sequence goes on along the minus strand of DATJXN010000114.1, from coordinate 13,371 downwards.
GTTTTTCTTTCGTGGCGGCACTTCGGCGACCGGGCGCGATCCGTACTCCTTCCTGCCTACGATCGGCGAGCTGGATCTTCATCTGCTCGGCGAACTCAAGCACGAGCGGCCCTACGAGATCTTCGGCGCTCATCGGCGCGAGATCGGCGGCGTGGCCGGCGTCGCGTTCGCGGTGTGGGCGCCGAACGCCCGCAGACTCAGCGTGGTCGGCGACTTCAACGCCTGGGACGGGCGCATCCACATGATGCGTTCGATGGGCGGCTCGGGAACCTGGGAACTGTTCATCCCGGGGCTCGAGCCGGGTGAGCGCTACAAATATGAAATTCTGCCGCGCGAGGGCCCGCCGTACCTCAAGACCGACCCATGGGCGGCGGCGATGGAAGTGCCGCCGGCGACCGCGTCGATTATCTATCGCTCGCGCTTCCGCTTCGACGACGAGCAGTGGATGACGGAGCGGGCCGGGCGCGAAGCGCTGCGTGCTCCGCTTTCGATCTACGAAGTTCACCTGGGCTCGTGGCGGCGCGTCCCCGAGGAGCACAATCGCTGGCTGACCTACCGCGAACTTGCGCCCGCGCTCGCCGACTACGTGGCCGAACTCGGCTTTACCCACGTCGAGCTGCTGCCCGTGATGGAGCATCCGTTCAGTGGTTCGTGGGGCTACCAGGTGAGCGGCTACTTCGCGCCGAGCGCGCGGTTCGGCACCCCCGACGATTTCCGCTTTTTCGTCGACTATCTCCATCGCCGCGGAATCGGCGTGATTCTCGATTGGGTGCCGGGCCATTTTCCCATCGACGACTTCGCGCTGGCGCGCTTCGACGGCACCGCGCTTTACGAGCATCTGGATCCGCGGATGGGATTTCAGCCCGAGTGGGGCACTTACATTTTCAACTTCGGCCGCACCGAAGTGCGCGGCTTCCTGCTCGGCAGCGCCGAGTGGTGGCTGCGCGAGTTCCACGCCGACGGCCTGCGCGTCGACGCGGTCGCCTCGATACTGTATCTCGACTACGCGCGGCGCGAAGGCGAATGGATTCCCAATCCCGAGGGCGGGCGCGAAAACCTTCAGGCGGTCGGCTTTTTGCGCCAGCTCAACGAGCAGGTCTATGCGCGCAATCCCGGCGCAATTACGCTAGCCGAAGAATCGACCTCATGGCCCGCCGTGAGCCGGCCGACGTACGCCGGCGGCCTCGGTTTCAGCTTCAAGTGGGACATGGGCTGGATGCACGACACGCTGGAGTACTTCGCGAAAGATCCCGTGCATCGCCGACATCATCATCGCGATCTCACCTTCGGTCTGCTTTACGCGTGGAACGAAAACTTCGTCCTCCCGCTCTCGCATGACGAGGTCGTGCACGGCAAGAGCTCGATGCTCTCGAAGATGCCGGGCGATCGCTGGCAGAAGTTCGCCAACCTGCGCGCGCTCTACGGCTACATGTGGGCGCGGCCCGGCAAGAAGCTGCTCTTCATGGGAAGCGAATTCGGCCAATGGAAGGAGTGGAACTACGACACGAGCCTGGATTGGGACGTGCTCCAGGGCAGCGAGCATCGCGGGCTCCGGGCGCTGGTCGGCGAGCTCAACCGGCTCTATCGCTCGCAGCCGGCGCTGTGGGAAGCCGAGCATGACCAAGCGGGCTTCCAATGGATCGCCGCCGACAACGGCGACGACAACATGATCGCCTTTATGCGGATCGCGCCGGCCAACGGCCAGCGCGTGATCTGCGTCTGCAATTTTTCCCCGGTGCCCCGCCAGGATTATCGCATCGGCGTGCCGCGCTCTGGCTACTATCGCGAGTTTCTCAACACCGACGCCGAGCGCTGGGGCGGCAGCAACCTCGGCAACGGGGGCGGCGTTACCGCAGATCAAGTTCCATACAACGGCATGCCGTATTCCATTTCGATCACGCTGCCGCCGCTTGGCGTGCTGTGGTTCGAAGCGCCGCGCGACTGAAGGCCGCAGGTCAAGGTTTCTTGCAAATCGGTCGGGAGCGGCTATGATGCGCGCTGCAAGACCGGCCTTGAGGCTGTAGCGGCGGGATGATCCGCGCTCGAAGCGGCCGGCTGCCGCGTGCAGGGAGGACTCCGTGCGATGAAGACTGTCGAAGAAATAGTCACCGAACTTGCCGACCGCGAGGAAATCCGCGACCTGCCGGTGCGCTATTGCGACTGCGTTTGGCGCGGCGACGTCGCCGGAATCGTCGATCTGTTCGCCGTCGACGGATCTTTCATCGTGAAAACGCCCAACGGCGAAACCGTCCATAAAGGACGCGAGGCCTTGCTCAAGACCTACACCGAGGGACTGCGCGACCTGCTGCCGCGTCCATACATCCACAACCACGTGGTTGAACTGGGCTACTATGGCCGCGCGACCGGGCGATGCTACCTCGACTTGCGCAGCGAAAAGCACAACATGCAATGGATCGGTTCGGGCTACTACAACGACGAGTACGTGAAGGTCGGCGAGCGTTGGAAATTCGCCTCGCGCTACTTCACCGCGATGCATTTCGACCCCGCAACCGCCGCCAATGCCGCTCCTGCCGCGAAGCCTGCCGCCAAGCCGAAGCCGGCCGCCAAGCTGAAGCCAACCGCCAGGCCGAAAGCTGCGAAGGTCAAGGCGGCGGCGCGCAAGAAGGCCGCGCCGGCGAAGCGCAAAGCCAGACGCTGACCGAGCTCGACTGATGGACCGTCGGACGGGCGTTGGCGTCGGGCATCCTCGATGGCTCGGCGCGTTGGCTATCACGACGCTGGTTTGCGCCGCTTCGGCATCAGACGCACAGGCGTCGAACCCGCGGCCTCTGCCGCAGCAAGTGGTTTCCAAAGCCCCTGACATGCATCCGTTCGGAAAAGGCCGCCATTCGTGGTGGGGCGTCCAGATGTACGACGCGACGTTGTGGATCGCCGGCCCGCAATGGTCGCCAGCCGAGCCGCACGCGATCGATCTCGAACCGAAGCGGACGGTTCCCTCCAGCGCCCTGGTGAAGGCCGCGATCGACGAGATGCGCAGCCTCAAAGTGGGCGACGAGCGCCAGCTCAAAGCGTGGCAATCGGAGATGAACCAGGTCATCCCCAGCGTCAAGGCCGGCGATCAGGTGGTCATATTCTGCACCGACGCGAACCACACGCTCGTTTTTCTCAACGACTCAAGCAACGGCGAGATCAACGATCCTTCGTTCTGTCCGGCCGTTATGAGCGTGTGGCTCCATCCGCAAACCAAGCATCAGGCGATGCGGAAGTCGCTGCTTCGACAGTAACGCGGGCGGTCAATCCGGCAGCGAGGTTCCGGCGAGCAGCGCGTGCGCGCGGCGCAGGCTGTCCTCGGTTTCGCGCAGGAGGTCGGCAAATACCTCGGCGGCTGGCTTGACGCTGCCGATGAGGCCTGCACCCTGGCCGGTCGGCATGAAGGTGCGTTCGGGGTCGGCAGTCTCGCCCGCGCGCCCGGAAAAGCCCATCACGCCATTGCGATACGAGACCCGCACCTGCTCCGGAAACGGTTTGATCTTCGCCGGCTCGCGCTCCCACTCGAGCGCGTAGGGGGTGCGAATCACACGGCAGGGCTTGCCCGTATAGCAGCGCGTGCGGAGGGTCGAGTCGTCGCGCGCATGAACGATCGCGTCGCGATAGACCTGCGCCGCCTGCGCCTCCGGCGTCGCGATGAAGCGCGTGCCGATAACCACCGCCTGCGCGCCGAGCGTGAGCGCGGCGGCGACCTGGCTTCCGTGCGCGATACCGCCGGCCGCGAGCACCGGCAGGCGCACCGCGCGGATCATCTGCGGAACCAGCGACAGCATCCCGATCTCTCCCGTGTGACCGCCCGCCTCGGTGCCTTGCGCGACGACCACGTCGGCGCCGGCCTGTTGGGCCTTCTCGCCGTGATGGACCTTGCCGCACATCACCACCACTTTCATCCCGTGATCGTGCATGGTGCGGATGAATTCGGCGGGGACGGCGAGGCCGGCGACGAAGATTTTCACCTTCTCCTCGATCAGCACCGGCATGTGCGGCCGCATCATGTCGGGAATCGGGGCCAGCAGGTCAATCGCGAACGGCCGCTCGGTGAGTTCGCGCGTGCGCCGGATCTCCTCGCGCAGTTCCGCGGGTGAGCATCCAGCCGCGCCGATCACGCCGAGGCCGCCGGCGTTGGAGACCGCGGCGGCCAGGCGATGCATCGCCACTCCGCCCATTCCGGCCAGCAGAATCGGATACTCGATACCGAAATAGTCGCAAATCGGGGTGTTGAGCACTGTGCCGTCCTCGAAGCTGGCCGCTACTTTACGAGCGGGAAAACCATCTCGGCGAAATCGCGATAAACCTTGCGTTCGCGATCCATCGGAGGCCACAGCACGGTCTCGCGCATGCCGGCCTTTTCGCTCGCGCGGATCTGCTCCGCGATCTCTTCGGGCCTTCCGACCAGGCATCCCGCGCGTATCGCCTCGGGCGTCACGAAGCGCCGCTCCTCGGGCTGCATGTAAACCAGGTGTCCTTCGTGGATCTGACGAAAGCGCGCGTTCTCGGGGAGGCTGAAATTCCTGACCCGCTTCAGGTAGTCCTCCCAGATGTTGGCGAAGTGCGGCGGTATCAGCTCGTCCTTCTCGCCCATGTCTTTCCAGATCTCGTAGAAGAAATGCAGCTCGCACATCACCCAGGATCCGGTTTCCTCGATCACGCGATCGTCGGTAAGCTTCTCGCCCGGGCGCAGGACGCATCCGGTGGTGATGAAGGCGGTGTGGAAATCCGCCGGCAGCCGGCGTTTGGCGCGCGCCGCGCCCGCGGCGATTTTATCAAGCTTCGCTTTGGTCACATGCGGCTGTCCGCCCACCGTGATCCATCCGTCGGCGTACGCGCCCGTCGCCTCGAGCGCCTTGGACCCGTTGGCCGCGGCGTAAATCGGGATGCGCGGCTCGAGGTTGATGAAATGGCGGTCGAGATGGAGAAATTTTATCTCGCGGGTCTTGCCGCGATACTCGTAGTTCACGGCCTCGCCGTCGAGGAGCGCGCGGACCACGCGCAGATATTCGCGAAATTCGCTGGTGCGCATCGGATCCTGACCCATCACCCGCATGGCGGTGTGACCGGTGCCGATTCCGAGGAACACGCGGCCGGGCGCGATCTGGTTAATGCTGGCGATCGAATGCGCGGTCACCGGAGCGAGCCGGGTGCCGGTGATTGCGACTCCGGTACCGATCTTTATGCGTTTGGTGTTGGCTGCCGCGAGCGCCATCGTCGCGTAGCAGTCCGACCAGATCATCTGCGAGTCGCCGACCCACGCGCGATCGAAGCCCAGCTCTTCGACGTAGCGAATCACGTCCCAGTTGCCGATATGCGTGCTCACGCCGATTCCGAATTCCATCACGAACCTCCGCTCTATCAGGCCTATCGCAGCCGCAACGAGGATTAACAAAAGTCCGCGCGCGGAGCCATCACTCGCTCTTGAGAAACCGCACCGGCTGAGGCAGTCTCGCAATCGGCAGTGCGAGCAGCCGCGGGCGCGCAAGGCACGGATGCGGCGCCGCCGACCTTTTCCACGGAGGAACCGCCATGAGCTGGGATTTTGAGACCGAACCCGAGTTCCAGAGGGAACTCGACTGGATCGATAAATTCGTGCGCGAGGAAGTCGAGCCGCTCGACTACGTGCTGGAGTCGCCCTATGACGTCCGCGACGCGAACCGCAACAAGCTGGTGCGCCCGCTGCAGGCCGAGGTCCGCAAACGCAAGCTCTGGGCCTGCCATCTCGAGCCCGAGCTCGGCGGCCAGGGCTACGGCCAGGTCAAGCTCGCGCTGATGAATGAGATTCTCGGCCGTTCGCGCTTTGCACCCACGGTTTTCGGGTGCCAGGCGCCGGATTCGGGCAATGGCGAGATTCTCGCCAAGTACGGCACGCCCGAGCAGAAAAAGCGCTACCTCGAACCGCTGCTCGCCAACGAGATCGTCTCGTGTTTCTCGATGACCGAGCCGCAGGGCGGCGCCGACCCCAAGGTCTTCACCACCCACGCCGAGCTGCGCGGCGACAACTGGGTGATCAACGGCGAAAAATGGTTCTCCTCGAACGCGCATTATTCCTCGTTCCTGGTCGCGATGGTCGTGACGGATCCCGACGCGCCGCCGTACAAGCGGCTCTCGACCTTTATCGTCCCGACCGACGCCCCGGGCGTCAGCATCGTGCGCCGCGTCGGCGTCGGCCAGGAGGCCAACGGCACCCACGCCTACGTGCGCTACCAGGACGTCCACGTGCCCAAGGATCATCTGCTGGGGCCGCGCGGCGGCGGCTTCGTGGTCGCGCAGACGCGGCTTGGCGGCGGCCGGATTCATCACGCGATGCGCACGATCGGGCAGGTGCGCAAGTCGTTCGACCAGATGTGCGAGCGGGCGCTTTCGCGCACCACGCAGGGCTCGCTGCTTGCCGACAAGCAGATGGTGCAGGAGAAGATCGCGGACTCCTGGATCGACATCGAGCAGTTCCGCCTGCTGGTGCTGCGCACCGCATGGCGCATCGACAAGTACAAGGACTATCTCAAGGTGCGCAAGGACATCGCCGCCGTAAAGGCCGCGATGCCCAAGGTGTTCCACGACGTCGTGGTGCGCGCGCTGCAGGTGCACGGCTCGCTCGGCGTGACGCCGGAGATGCCGTTCGCCGAGCAGGTGATGGAGAGCTTCGTGATGGGTCTCGCCGACGGACCGACCGAGGTCCACAAGATAACGCTCGCGCGCCAGGTGCTGCGCGACTACAAGGGCACCGACGGGCTGTTCCCGACCAGCCACATCCCGGCGCTGCGCGAGGCCGCAATCCGCAAGTTTGCCGACCGCATCGAACTCGAGGTCGCCGCGCAATGACCACGCGTCCCGTGCAATACGATTTCAGTGGCAAGGTGGTCGTGATAACCGGCGGCAGCCGCGGCATCGGCCACTCCATGGCGCTCGGGTTCGCAGCAGCCGGCGCTAAAGTCGCGATCGCGAGCCGCAAGCTCGAAAGCTGCGAGGCGACGGTCAAGGAAATTCGCGCGCTCGGCTCCGAGGGCTCGGCGCATGCCGCGCACGTCGGCAAGTGGGAGGACTGCGACCGTCTTGCCGACGAGGTTTACGGGCGTTGGGGGCGTGCCGACGTGCTCATCAACAACGCCGGCATCTCGCCGCTTGCGCCGTCGTCGGTCGAGACCAGCGAGGAGTTGTTCGACAAGATAATCGGGGTAAATCTCAAGGGACCGTTTCGGCTGACGGCGCTGTTTGCCTCGAGGATGGCGGCGGGCGAGGGCGGCTCGATCATCAACATCTCGTCCACGGCCGCTATCCGTCCCGACCCGGAGACCGCGCCCTACGCCGCCGCCAAGGCCGGGCTCAACATCCTGACGGTCGCGTTCGCCAAAGAGTACGGGCCCAAGGTGCGCGTCAACTGCATCATGTGCGGGCCGTTCCACACCGACATCAGCAAGGGATGGTCGCGCACGGAGGATTTCAACCGGCGTGCGCGCAGGATGTTCCCGCTGCAGCGCGCGGGCGAACCCGAGGAGGTTGTGGGCGCGGCGCTTTACTTTGCGAGCGACGCCGCCAGCTTTACGACCGGCGCGGTCCTGACGATCGACGGCGGCTCGGCGCATCTGATCGTTCGGACCACGTACGAGTCCTGAGCGGGCGAGCGGAGTGAGCGAGCCGCGCATCGCTAAAAACAGCGGCGCCGGACGGCGCGAGCCGTCCGGCGCTCATGCGATCGGCGCGCTGCCGCTCAGTATTTCGCGATCACCTCGCGGCTGAATTCTTCGATCATCTCGCGCCCCTGCGGATAGACTACCTGGATCGCGACCTGGCTCAGCCCCGCCGCTTCCATCGCCTTCAGCCGTGCGATTATCTCGTCGGCCGTGCCGGTCAGCGTGCTGCCGCGGACGATCGCATCGTCGAGGTATCTCTCCTCGCCCGGCTTGAGATAGATAAGATGGCCCTCGTGAACTTCGAGGTAGCGGCGATCGGGGGGCGTCTTCAGCTTTGACACGTACTCGTCGCGGTAACGCTCCCATTGCTTCTGGAACGGCGAGGACGCCGATGCGGTGATCGCGGATGCCTCCCACATCGCGTGCAGCAACACCGCCGCGAATGGGCCGACGCGTTTGATCGCGCGCGGCGAGGCCGCCGACTCGCCGGGCTTGAGCACGCAGGCCGTGGTTAGCAGCAGCGCCGGGAATTTGCCAAGCTTGCGCCCGGCGCGCGCGGCGCCCGCCTCGATAAGCTTGAAGTCGGCGCGGATGTGGTCGGGGTCCGAGAGCGCGGTGATCCAGCCGTCGCCGACCTCGCCGGTGAGTTCGAGCGCCTTGGGGCCGTTGGCCGCGACGTGAATCGGAATCGGATCCTTGAGATTGATATAGCCATGGTCGGGATGGAGAAAACGGATCGCGCGTTCGCGCTTGCCCTCGCGGTACATCACCTCTTCGCCGCGGAGCAGCTTGCGGCACATCTCGATGTACTCGCGCATCCGTTCGAGCTTGACCGGCGGGAGCCCCATCGTATTGCGCCCGGTAAAGCCGGTGCCGATACCCAGCATCGCGCGTCCGGGCGCGAGCAGATTGATGGTCGCGATCGAATGCGCCGTCACCGGCTCTATCCGGTTGGACGGAATCGCAACGCCGGTGCCGAGCTTGATGCGCTTGGTATGCTCGGCGGCGAGCGCGAGGCATACGTAAACGTCGCTGTAGAGCATCTGCGAATCGTAAAACCATGCGTGCGTGAAGCCGTTGTCCTCGGCTATCACCAGGTCCTTCCAGGCGTCCGGACGGGCCGGGTAGGCGATTGCGAATTCCATCGAGCTCATCTCCTTGCCGCCGCGATCTGCGCGGCGCCGCGCGCAAAATTTTGCCCGATACCATCGCGCCGACCCGCGTTTGTCAAGCGAATTTCCGCGCGGCGGTGCGGGTCGCAGGCACGCCAGGGCGCAGCCTGACGGCGGAGCCGATGGAAGCCTTCGACGTCATCGTGCTCGGCGCCGGCGCAGCGGGACTGATGTGCGCGATCGGCGCGGGGCGGCGCGGGCGGCGCGTGCTGGTGCTCGAACATAACGCGGAGCCCGGGAAAAAGATTCTCATCTCGGGCGGCGGACGTTGCAACTTCACCAACCTCGAGATCGCGTCCGAGCGTTTTCTTTCCGCCAATCCGCACTTCTGCAAATCCGCGCTTAGCCGCTATACCGAGCGCGACTTCATCGCGATGGTCGAGCGGCATCGTATCCGCTATCACGAGAAAACGCTCGGCCAACTCTTCTGCGACGGTTCGGCGCGCGAGGTCCTCGCGATGCTGCTCGCGGAATGCGCGGCGGCCGCGGTCGATCTTCGCACGAGCCATCGAATCACGGGCGTCGCACGCGCCGACCGCTTCCGCGTCGAGACCGGCCACCGCAGCTTCGCTGCGCCGGCGCTGGTAGTCGCGACCGGCGGGCTCTCGATTCCGAAGATGGGAGCGAGCGGCTTTGCCTACGATCTCGCGCGTCGCTTCGGACTCGGAATAATCGAGCCGCGGCCGGGATTGGTGGGGCTGAGGTTCGCGGGCGAGATGCTCGCGCTCTGCCGGTCGCTGAGCGGCGTCTCGGCCGACGCGATCGTCGCGTGCGGCCGGCAGAGCTTTCGCGAAAATATCCTGTTCACCCACAGCGGACTCTCGGGCCCCGCGATTCTTCAGATCTCGTCGTATTGGAGCGAGGGCGAAACGCTCTCCCTTGACTTCGTGCCAGGACTCGAAGTCGGAAATTTTCTGCGCGAGCGCAGACGGAGCCGTCCAAGGGCGGAACTTAAAACCGTGCTGAGCGAGATTCTACCAGCGCGGCTTGCGCAGGCGATAGCTGAAGCGGCCGCGAGCGACCCGCCAGGTGAAGTAAAGATGGCGAACCTGCCGGACCGCATACTCGCCGCTGTGGCCGCGAGGCTCAAACGATGGCAGGTCGCGCCGGCGGACTCCGAGGGATGGGCGAAGGCCGAAGTGACGGTCGGAGGGGTCGATACCGCGGCGCTTTCCTCGAAGACGATGGAGGCACGAGATGTGCCCGGCCTCTACGTCATCGGCGAGGCGGTCGACGTCACCGGATGGCTTGGCGGGTACAATTTTCAGTGGGCATGGTCGAGCGGCTGGTGCGCCGGCGAAGCTGTATGATTGATTCGGCAAAGCGGGGCGCTACGGATTCAATCGGCGATGGCTCGCGCGAGCGCCGGGCAACCTCTCACCAGGGGGAAATATGGATCAGACGAGGATCTTCGGCCCGTTTTTCGCGACGATCTTCTTGACGCTCGTCGTCTGGATCTACATGTACGCGCGGCGCATCAGCTTCATCACGCGAAGCGGAATCGGCCCCGGAGATCTGGCGGTGCCCGGCGAACTCGCGCGGCGCTCGCCGCCGGCAGTATCCAATCCGTCGGACAATCTTAAGAACCTCTTCGAGATCCCGGTGCTCTTCTACGCGCTGGTGCTCTACCTGTTCGTGACGAGGCAGGTGGATGGCGTGTACGTCGATGCGGCGTGGGTATTCGTGGTGTTCCGCGCGCTGCACAGCGCGGTGCATTGCACGTTGAACCGCGTGATGCTGCGATTTTATCTCTACCTGTTCTCGACGCTCGCGGTGTGGTTCATTGCGGCACGCGCGGCGCTTGCGTATTTCGGCGCCTGACGAGCTTCATTCGACCCGGAGCGGTATCTCGCGTTTGCGGCTTACGCCGCGTAAAGTGGCCGTGCTCTTTCGCGAAAGATGACTATTTCCAGGGACGAGAGCGCGTCGCAAGCGAGCGGGCGCGCGCGGCTGCCGCCGCGAGATGAATGAGCGCCTTTCTGCCCGATCCTGGCCTGCGTATCTCGCGCTAATCCTCTGGGTTGCGGCTTTCGCCGCAGCGGCATCTCTGTTCGCCAAGCTGCCTTCCACCGCCACCGGCTACCGCGACTTTAGTGCCTATTACGTGCCGTCGCTGGCGGTGCGCCGGGGGATCAACCCGTACAACGGTGATTTCGAGAGCGTTTACACCGAGGTCGGGCGTCCGCTTGGCGATATTGACATGGGCACCAATCATCTTGGCGACACGCCAGCCTGGTTTCTCTTCTTCATGCCGCTGACGTTCCTGAGCACTGAACAGGCTTACTGGACATGGCAGACGTTGAATATGTTGGCGCTTGGCGGCGCCCTGTTCCTGCTCATCGACGAGCTCGGTCCGAGAGGGACGGAAGTATGGGCGACGGCGGCCTTGATGGTTCTGTATCCGCCGATAGCGATCAGCATCTGGTTCGGCCGGGGAGAGATGATCCTGCTCTTCCTTTTGTCCTGGGTCTGGTTGCGATACGGCGCCGGCGTGATGCAGCAGCGGGCGCGATCCTGGCAATTGCGGCGCTGCTGCGTGCGTACCCGCTGGGCATGCTCGGGTATCTGATCGCTCGGCGCAACTGGCGAGCGTGCGCGTACATGCTCGGCACGTGTATTGCCGGCGGAGCGTTGACCGCCGCCGTGCTCGGGGCCGGCCCCATCGCGAGTTTCGCGGGCATGGTCGTCGGCGGAGAGCAAACGTTGGGTGAGCCGCTGGGATTGTTGAGGCATCCGTCCAATCTAAATCTCGGCTGGTTTGTGCGCTTCATCGCCGACCACACCGTCGGCGATCGCCCCTGGGCTGCCGGCGCAGGTTTAGTTACCGAACTGATACTTGCCGGGCTCTCGTTTGCCGCGGCCTGGGCGCTCGTCGAGGACCGCTATGCCTGCGGCTTCGCCTTATGGATTGCGCTGATCACTCTGCTCTCGCCGATCTCGTGGCAACACTTCCTGGTCTGTCTGGTCCCGGTTTACGTGAGCGTCGCGGCGGCCTGTCAGGATGGCGCGGCGTCGCGGCTGACATTGTTTACGGCGGGTACTAGCTATCTCGCAGCATTTTTCATGGGCGGCCCGACCGTCGGCTTTATCAACGCAGGGATGGAGCGTCTGCTTCGCGGGCATGTGCATCTGTGGCACGCGGTGCCCGAGTTCACTTTTGCATCGCTCGTACTGGCATACTGCGCCGCCCTGTTGATGACTACCTCGGAAAACCGGCCGCCGGCCAACGCCTGAATATTGCGTCGATCGCGTCAATCCGGAGCGGAACGCGGTGCCCGCGCTTCGCGTGCATCGGTGCGCTCCTCTCCCATTGCGATTCCTCGCCGCGACGAGATTTCGCGCCATGCGAGCGCTGCGCAGATCGCTGCGGGTTGCGATCTTTACCTGGTACGTTCAGCCGTTTGCCGCAGCGATGACTCGGTGATAGGGCTCGTGATCCGGAATCCCAGCAGGCGCGGAGGAGACTCGAATGCGCATGCGAGACATCATTGTCGGCACGGTAATAATCGTGTTGCTGGTGGTCATTGTCGGCTGGGTGGCGGTCTCAGTTTACGAGCACGAAAACACGAGCGGGCAGGCGACGCCAACGGCCGCATACGCGGCCGTCAGTTGACGTTTGTCCGTCGGCCGAAGTTTAGTGCGCGCGTGTAAACGCGCATCCTGTGGCGCAATCTCCGCGGCATTTGCGGGCAATACTTCATAACGAGGAGCGGCTTCAGCTCCAAGTCACACTTATTACTGTAGCGCCGAGGCTCCAGATAACAAGATAATGTCGAGGTTCCAGGCTGCCTCTTACGGTCGCTTTGCTTAAGGCGTGGCTCCGGAGGATTACATGCCGCCGCCGGCTAGGGCGCGCTTTAGCCGGACACCGGTTGCGACGGCGCCGCCGACGATACGCGAGCGTAGTGATGGACGGTCGACTACGAGGTCTTCGCACAGCCCTTCTTTCGTTCCGAAAGTTGCCTTATAAGCCTCGTCGCCGTAGGTCATGCTGAAGGTTTGAAACCCTTGCTCAATTACGTGCTGGATCGCAATCCCGAATGAGGCTTTGCCTGGAGATATCGTGGCGTATGCGGCATTAAACGAGCCCCAGTAATACCAGAAGACTCCGTGCGCCCGGTCCGGAAAGCCACCGATTATCGCAATCGGCTCGGCGCCGCTCCACAACGCCCGCAGCCATACTCGTCCGTCCTCGAACATCCGGCGCATGAGGGGATAGAAGAGTCGTTGATCGCGCTCGAGCGACCCGCCCCAACGAGCCTGCCGTAGGCGCATCAGCACGGCGAAATCAGTTTCAAATGACGACTCGGTCACGTCGGCCATCCGAAACGACGGCAAAGCCGCCACGGCGCGCATAGCGTGTCGGAGGTCCTGCCGCCGGCGAGCGGACAGCTTTTCGCGAAGATAGACTTCCCAATCGTCAGGCAGCGTAATAAACGGGACTGATGTTACCTTACCACGCTCGATGTGCTCGGGAGTGTCCGCGACGAGCTCGATGAGCCGGCGCAGCCGAACGTCGGCGACGTCGAAGGCCCGAAACTGGTCCCAAGCCAGCGAGCGCATGTAGG
>DATJXN010000113.1 GCA_035500095.1 Candidatus Binataceae bacterium | reverse complement strand
TCACCACTCGCTACTACGACCGCCTCGGAGTGCCCAGACTTGCCCAGTAACCTCAACCTTCCGAACCGCCGGATGCGGACCCGCATGTCCGGTGGTGTGGCAGGGGAGTAGCGCTGCGGCGCTACCCCCTATGCCGATTTTCTGCGCGCCGCTTCAGCACAGCACTTCGTTGGCGTGCATCGTGTCGAGGTACTCGCGCACCGCCTCGATCTTCCCGCCGCGGACCTCGCACAGGAAGTGATAGCGATTCTGATAAGTCTTGCCGCTTTTCATCTTCGCGTGCGATTCCGCCTCCACCGCCACGCGATCGCCCTCGGCCGTAACGCCTCTGACGCGCAGCGTGAGCGCGCCGTCAATAGCTGCGCCAAGCTGACCGAGCAGTTCGATGAACTGCGCCTTGGTGCGGGTTCCGGACAGCGGAAAATTGCCTTGTATCCACCACGTTGCGGAATCGCTGAGCGCATCGAGCGCGGCGGCGGCATTGCCGGCGTTGAGGTTTTCAAAGAAGCCCAAAACGATTTTCTTGTTCTCATCCGAGCTCATGGCCAATTCCTCCGCTGGCGTTGGGGTTCGTATCGTTCAGCCGTCTTGATCTCACGGCGCACGGACCAAAGCAACCCGCGAGCGGGTTGGCTCGGCGCGAATCGGTCGGGCTTATAGTCCTTGAGTGACGTTTTGGCAAGTTTTACCGTGGCGGCTCGGTAAGCTTTGCCGCAGTTTCACTCCGCTCGACTGCAAAACGCCCTATTCGGCGGGGTGGCCATGGGCATGGAGTTTGCTGACTGGATATTGAACCAGCCCGGAGGCTGCTTCGCTGCCGTGTGGAAGAGAGGGGGCGGTTGCGGTGGCTCTATGTGCCCATATGCCACCAAGCGAGCCTCCGGGCCACTTGCTAATAGCCGAAACGCCGATATGTACCATCATCACTTTGGCCTAACTGGACCTCCGTTCCAGTTCACTCCCGCACCCGACGCCTTATATCTCAGTTCGACCCATCGCGAAGCCTTGGCCGCGCTCCAATGGGGTCTGCTGCACGAGCCGACCGGTTTCACCCTGCTGGTGGGCGAGAGCGGTGTTGGCAAGACCACGATGGTCTGCTCGATCCTGGCGCGGCGCCACCGCAATGTTCGCACCGCGCTCATATCCAATCCGAGGCTCAACTTCGACCAGATGATGCAGGTGGTGATGTCGCAGATAGCTCCGGGTTGGAGCGGCCATTCGCGGCTCGAAGTGGCCGACGGCTTCTCCGCGCTGCTCAGCGGGCTGGCGCCTGGCCAGCGGATCGCGATCGTCATTGACGAGGCGCAGGAATTAAGCGACGAGGCGCTCGAAGGACTGCGACTGCTGTCGAACACCGACACTTTCGAAGAGCGCCGGCTGCAGATAATTTTCGTTGGCCACCCCGAGTTGGTCGCGCGCCTGGCGCGCCCCGAGATGCACAGTCTGAACCAGCGAATTGGCGCACGCGCCCAGCTCAAACCGCTGCAGTCGGCCGAGGTCAGGGAATATATCGATTGCCGGCTGCGAGCGAAGGGCGGCAAGGCCGCCGCGATATTTGCTCCCTCGGCGCGCGCTTACCTGATCGCGCACAGCGGAGGAATTCCGCGCCGCGTGAACGTGCTGAGCCATAATTCGATGCTTCAGGGATACGCGGCCGGGAGCAAAAAAGTCAGCCTCGCGATGGTTAAAAACGCGGTCGGCGAATACGAGGATCTGCTCAACGCCAGGGGCGCGCGCATTGCCGCCGAGAAGCCCACCCGCCCAAGGATACCTAGTGCGGGCACAAGGCGCGCTGCTCTGACGGTAACGGCGCTCGCGCTGGCGGCGGCCTGCGCGTTGCTTATCTGGTCGCAGTCCTGGATCACTTTCAATCCGTCGCACTCAGGCAATGTCGTCAAATCGGCCGTCCGGCCCGCAGTGGAGCCCTATAAAACCGGCCCAGGGATTCCGCTGCGGCCGGCGGCCGAGACCGTCGAAGACGCGTCCTTGAACGTCGTGATCGATATCACCCGGTAGCCGCGGAACCGGCGCGGATGCTCGCGCGCTGACCCCGCGCGATAACGTCACCCGTCGCCAGCCGAGTCAGGGTGAGGGCGAGGCCAGTTTCGCCGCCAGCACCGCGGCTTTCTCGGCGAAGCCGGACGCTGCGACGTAGTCGTCTTCGGTCGCCGCTTTGCGGCCGGCCTGCAAAAAGTTGTTAGCCTGATCGTAGGTGGTGGCGCTGTCGGCGCCGAGGGTGCTGCGATCGACCCGAGAGAGCTTGGCTCCCGTGTCGTCGAGCAATTGCTCCGCGCGCTGCTTGGAGGGGCCGCCCGCCAGCGTCACGGTCGGTTTTGGCTGCGGCTCGACGGGCGGCGCCGGCGCCGTTGCGGGCGGCGCCGGCGTCTCCGATTCGGGTTTTTCGGAGGCCGGTGCTACTCGATTTGCCGTACGCCGCGTGCGAGTCTTTTTTGCGTGCGTTTCGTTTTGGACGGCGGGGACGCTGCCATTGATTTCTCCACCAGCGCTGGGCCCGGAGAGATGAGTCTCCGGCGCGGGCGCCGCCGCGGGACGCATGAACGCTGGAAGCTGCCAGCTCCCACCCGGTCCAAAGCATCCGGAGAGCGCAAGGCCGAGCATTGCCGCGGCGGCTGATCGCACCGCATACCGGACTTTGGTGATAATCATTCGTCTACGTGGCGGCGGCAATCCTAGTTGACGTTGACGTCAGCCGGCGGCCGCAAGGCCCGATCCTCGAGCGGCAGCCGGATACTCACGGAAGTACCCTCTTTCAGCCTCGACTCTACGTTCAGCGTTCCCCCATGGAGATCGATCGCGCGCAGCGCCAACGGCAGGCCGACGCCGTTGCCGTCCTCTTTGGTGGTGAAATAGAGCTGGAAAATATCCTTCAGATGATCCGGGGCGATACCCTCGCCAGTGTCCGTGACCGCCAGTTCGACGAAGTCATCGGCGAGCGCGGTGGTCATCGTAAGGGTGCCTCCCGCGGGCATCGCGTCGACGGCGTTCTGGACGATATTGCGCAACGCTTCCATCAGCACCGCGCGGTCGGCCTTCACGAATGCGGCCGCCGGATCGAGTCGGCATACGACGTCGATTTGCGGGTCGGTCACGCCTCTGGCGGCTTCGCTCACCAGATCGTTGGCAGCAACCCGTTCGATTTTCAACTGGCCCGGCCGCATGAAACGCATCAGGGCCTCGATCACGAGATCGATGCGGCTCATCTCCTCGCGCACGGCGTGCACGTGGTCTTCGACCGGCTTGGATTCGCGCGCGTCCTGGCTGAGCAGTTCGAGCTCGAGCGTGATCGCGTTGAGCGGATTGCGAATCTGGTGGGCGACACCGGAAAAGAGCCCACCGATCCGGGCCAGGCGCTCCGAATTGTCAACTACGCTTTCGAGCCGTTGCACCGGGTCGAGATCGCGCACGATCACCAATTGTCCGGCGCGCGCGGAATCCCGACCCAGCGGAAAGATCGAAACGAGCAGGCGTGACTTCTCCTTGCCGGTGCCTTCCTCGATCGCGACGTCGCGCAGTTCGGTGCCCGCCGCCATCGCCGTGCGCACCACCCTGACCAGCGGATGGCTCTCGCTGAGAAGGGCCGCGAGGGGCTTGCCCTGCGCGAGGCCACCCGCCGGAAGACCGAGGCGCCCTTGCGCGTCGTCGTTGGAAAAACGCACCATCCCTTCGGCGTCGAGGATCAGCACGGCGTCGTCGATCGAGCGAAAGATATTGATGAAGCGGCCGCGCTCGTCTTCCCATTGTACGCGGTCGGAGCGCACGCGTTGCGAGAGTTCGTTGAACTTGCGCGCCAGCGCGCTCAGTTCGTCGCGCCCGCGGATGAGCACGTTGCCGCTTTCGCGGCCCGCCGCCAGCCGCTCGACCTCGGCCGTGATCGCGGCGACCGGGGCCAGCAGCAGCGCGCCCGCGAGCAGCGCGCCGAGCAAGCTCATCACGCTTACCACCGCAGCGATGAATGCCACGTTCGAGACCGCGCGGCGGACCTCGCTCGAGATGAGCGCGGTCGAAAGCCCGACCTTGATGATCGCGAAGGGCCGCTGATTGATCTCGACCGGGCTGCTGAGCTCGTAAACGTGCTCGCCCCAGAGCGGACGGATTCTCCTAAGCGGCGACCATCGCGAGGCCGCTCTTTCCAGTTCCTTGAACGGCCGGGGCGGCGGCTCGCTCACCGGCTCGCCGCTGCTCCCCGCGATCGGCTCGCCGTTGACCGTCACCACCCGCGCATAGACCACGCCCTTGCCGAAGGCGCGCGAGGAGGATAGCAGCGCCGCCAGGGCCGCGTCCTCGCGCAGCGCCGTGACCGGGTCGCCCTGGGAATGCGCGAGCGCGGAACGAATCTGCTCGAAGGTTTGGTTGATCAGCACCCCGCCCGAGTCGCCGAGGTCCTGGACCATCACGCCCACCGCGTGATCGGCCTCGGTCGCGCTCACCGCCAGCACCGCGAGCAACAGCAGGGGAATGAAGATGGCGGAGATCTTGGTGCGCAGGCCCATGGCCGGAGTTGATCCGATTAGCGGGCGGAATTCAGCCGCCTAAACTTCCTCGGCCGGCTCCGTTTCAGGCTTTTGCGGCTCGGATTGCGCGCTGTAGCGACCGAGTTTGTTGTACAGCGTTTTGGGGCTGATCCCCAGAATTTCCGCGGCGCGCACGCGATTGCCGCCGACCGTCTCGAGCGTCTTCAGGATGAGCTGGCGTTCCACCTCGCGCAGCGGCTGGCCGACCGGCAATCCCGGGGCCGGCTCGGCGGCCGGTGCCGCCGACGGCGCGGCCTGCGCCGGCGCGGGACTCACGGGTTCTTGCGGCCTCGGCGCGGTTTGCGCGGCGGCCGTCGCCAGCGCGCGCTCGGCGGGAAGGTCGGCGACGGTGATGAGCGGCCCGCCGCCGACGATCACGGCGCGCTCGATTACGTTGCGCAGCTCGCGCGCGTTGCCGGGCCATGCGCGCGCCTTCAAGGCTTCAAGGCAGGCGTTGTCGACGCCGCTTATCTGCTTGCCGTTGGCGCGCGCGAACTCGCGTACGAAATGATCGACCAGCGCCGGCAGATCTTCCAGCCGCTCGGCCAGCCGCGGCAGCACTATGGTAAACACGTTCAGCCGGTAATACAGATCCTCGCGCAGGCGCCCCTTCGAAATCGCCTCGCCGAGATCACGATTGGTTGCGGCCAGCACCCGCACGTTCAACGCGATGTCGCTGCTGCCGCCGACCCGTCTGAGCTTGTGGTCCTCGATGACGCGCAGCAGCTTGGCCTGCAGCTCAGGCTTCATCTCCGTGATTTCGTCGAGCAGCAGCGTGCCGCTGTTGGCCAGCTCGAAGCATCCGGCCCGCCGCTGGTCGGCCCCGGTGAAGGCGCCGCGCTCATGGCCGAAAAGCTCGCTTTCGAGCAGACCCTCGGGCAGCGCGGCGCAGTTGATCGCGACGTAGGGGCCGCTGCGCCGCGGCGAGTATTCATGAATCGTGCGCGCCACGATTTCCTTGCCGGTTCCGCTGTCGCCCTGGATGATCACCGAGGCGGAACTCGGCGCGGCCTGCTCGACCAGTGCCATCACGCGGCGCATCGCCTGCGATTGTCCGATGATCGGTCCAAGCTCGCCCGCGCCCATCAGACGCAGCCGCAGGCGCTGATTCTCTTCGCTCACCTCGAGATGCTGGCTCAGGTTGTTGAGCGTCTGGCGCAGGCGAGGCGGATCGACGGGCTTTCGCAGGTAGTCGTATGCGCCGAGTTTGATCGCCTGCACGGCGTCGGGGATGTCGCCCTCGCCGGAAATCACGATGGTTGTGATCGGGAGGCCCCGCTGGCGGATTTCGCCGAGCACCCCGATACCGTCCTTGCCCGGCAGCTTCAAGTCGAGCAGCAGGATGTGCGGCTCGAAACTCGCGATCAATTCGAGCGCGCGCAGCCCGTCTTCGGCGGCTTCAACCTTGAAGCCCCACGACGAGATGAGTTCAGCCCATGCGAGGCGGGTCCTCGCATGGTCCTCGGCGACCAATACGCGCTTGGCGTCTGCCATGATTTCGAGTGCTCCGCCGCGCCGGCCCGCGCGTACCATTGCGCCCACGATCATATCATGGCGGCCACCGACGCGAACAAGGGTCTCCGCGCTTGATCGAAGCCTCGCAATGACGGAACACCGCGGAGTGTGACACCCGCCGGACAACGCCGTATTGTTACTGGTATGGACCACGCCTCGGCTGAAAACGCCGGCGCAGCTCCGGCCGAGGACGTGCGCGAGATCTCGCGCGGCGAGATCGAGCGCCGCCTCGGCGACCGCGCAATGCTGCTGGTCGACGTGCTCCCACGCGAGCTCTACGCCGCCGAGCACATCCCGGGCGCGATCAACCTTCCCCTTGCTGAAGTCCAAGCGCGCGCACCCGAGGTGATGCCCGATCGCGGCGCCGATATCATCACCTATTGCGCCAAGTTCACCTGACCCGCCGGCGCGCAGGCGGTGCGCCTGCTCGAGCAGATCGGGTACACCAACGTCCGGCACTACCACGGCGGCATCGCCGACTGGAAAGAGGCAGGGCTGCCGGTCGAGAGCGCGTCTGCCGCCGCAGGGGCATCGCGGAGCGCGCCCGGCGCGCTGCGATCCGCTGCGCAATCGGCCGCGGGACAATCGAGCCCGGTATCCGCGCGTCGCGGCGGAGCCGTCGGACATCCGACGCTATCGCGCAGCCGGCAGTGGGGAAGCGCGCTGCTCGATTTGATCGAAAGCCTCTCGCCCGGGCAGATTTTCGTCGTCTGGCTCGGGATGGTGCTGGTCTGCGGATGCCTCTACTGGCTGACCGGCTTTTCGGGCCGTCCCGGTCTCGTCGACGGCGGTACGCCGATCGCCGCGACGCTTTCGGGCCTGATGAGCGCGATCTATTTCAGCTTCGTCACCACGACCTCGGTCGGTTATGGCGACGTGCTGCCGATCGGGCCAATGCGGGTACTTTCGATTTTCGAGGCGGTCACCGGACTGCTCATCTTCGGCGCGCTGGTCGCCAAGTTCGTTTCCCGCCGGCAGGACGAGCTGGTGCGCGACATCTACAACGTCACCTTCGAAGGCCGGCTCGACCGCGTGCAAACCAACCTGCACCTGGTGCTCTCGGAGCTGCAGTCGATCGCGATGATGTGCGACGACGGCATGAGCCAGCCGCAGCGGGTTGCGGTGCGGCTGGAGAGCGCGGTGCTGGTGTTCGGCGGCGAGCTGCGCGCGATCCACGCGCTCCTGTACAACCCGCAGCGCGCGCCCGAGGAGGCGGTGCTCGAGGCCATTCTGGTCGCGCTCGCTTCCGCGCTGCGCACGTTGAGCGACGTCCTGACGTGCCTGCCTCCCGCGCTTGAACGGCCGCAGGCGCTGCAGAGCGCGCTCAGGATGATCTGCGCGCTTGCCGACGATATCTGCGCCGAATGCGTGCCGCAGGTTTATGCGCCGACGCTTACGGAGTGGATGGATCGAGTGCAGCAAACAGCACGACGAATCTTCTGATTGTCTTTCACGCGGGAAGCAAAAAAGGACCGCAAAAGACCGTATTGTATCAGTGGTTCTTTGCTGGCAGAGACAAAATTTCTAGCGTTTTGCACGTCAGAGATGCTAATACTTGAAAAGAAGCGCCTGATTCGCATTGCGGACGGTTGCGGCCGCAGAAAAATTAAACCGAGAGTTTTGAGAATCGCACCAAAGGTAAAGCTGCGAGCTTCGAGGTAAAAGTGCCGTGGAGCAGGGGAAAGTAGAGTCGCCGAGTACGGTCTTGCGCGCAATGGTACTGATCGCAGCGTTCGGGCTGCTGACGCCGTTGTCACAGGCCGCCGCACAGGCGCCCTCGCCTTATGCGGTTGAGACCAATATCCATGGCGTTTACGCCTATACTCAGCCGCCGCCAGGGTTCGATCCCTCGACGGCATCGGCAAAAGAACTGGAACTTTATGGCTATCCAGCGCGCCCTGCCGCCAGTGCGTCGGCGGAAGATCTGGCGAGATGGAAGCAGCAAGTTAATCCGGCGCTGACCCGCGTCGTTCCTCAGCTTAAGGCTACAAAGATATACCACCGTCCCATTTCCGGCGTCACTATCCGGAATTCGACGGACGTCGGCAGCCCGAACTGGAGCGGGTATGCTCTCGTCCAGAGTTCCGCGCGCTTGAAGAGCGTAACGGGTTCGTGGATTGTGCCGACCGTTCAACAGGCGTTCGGCACGTGCTCGGGAACGGACTATGCCGGTGAGTGGGTCGGTATAGATGGGTTTTCGAATATGCGCCTCTTTCAATCCGGCGCAGAGACCGACGCTGCCTGTAGCGGCGGTACGACGACGACGGAATATTACCCCTGGGTCGAATGGTTTCCGGGACCTGAATATGTGCTCTTGGCAGGCGGCGGCGGCGCTCTACCCTTTGCGCCAGGCGACTACGTTATAGTCACCGTGAAGGCCACGAATTGGTCGAGCGGAAGGTCCTCGACAGGTTTGCTGACTTACACTGATGTCACCCAAAACTGGCAAGTGAGTGGTACAATTGCTGCCGCCGATCTGGGTGGAACGTTCGTTGTCGGGAAATCT
>DATJXN010000112.1 GCA_035500095.1 Candidatus Binataceae bacterium | reverse complement strand
CCACCGCGATTCCTGCGGCCAGCGGCGGATTCTCGGGCATCCCGGTCTTCGCCATCAGGCCGCTAGCCGCCTGCGCCAGCGTGTCGCGGCTCGGCCGCTTGACCCACGGCCCTTTCGGTCCCCATGAACTCGCCTGCGCATAGA
This sequence comes from Candidatus Binataceae bacterium, assembly GCA_035500095.1. Taxonomy (NCBI): domain Bacteria; phylum Candidatus Binatota; class Binatia (SeqCode); order Binatales (SeqCode); family Binataceae (SeqCode); species Binataceae bacterium (SeqCode). Next base: position 44,365 of record DATJXN010000112.1, on the reverse strand, counting down.
CGATTTTCGTATTATCCTTGAGCAGGTCGTCGAAGCCGAGTCCGAGGCGGTCCAGCACGCCGGGGCGGTAGTTGGTGAGCAAAACGTCGCATGATTTGGCGAGGCGATGGATGAGCGCGACGCCGCCGGGCTTCTTGAGATCGACGGTGATGCTGCGCTTGCCGCGATTCATCGCGGTGAAGTAGAACGAAACGTCCTGGTTCCTGGCCTCGGGCCCGCCGATCAGGCCGCACGTCAGCCATCGGCTCAAATCGCCGGTCTCGCGGTTTTCGATTTTGATTACGCTTGCACCCATGTCGGCGAGGACCAGCGCCGCGAACGGTCCCTGGATCTCCTGCCCGACTTCGATCACCTTGATGCCCTCAAGCGGCTTGCTCATCGTCCTTGCACTCTCCGTATGAGTTCGGTCGCGCCCCGAATATAGCGCGAATCGCACATTTGGCGTGTGCCGGCAAGAAGCGGGTGGGAGCGGCTTGGTGATCGCTCCGGGGCGCGGCTAATCTCGGATCGCGATGGAGCCAAGCATCTACAAGTATCCAGCGATTTTCCGCCGCGTGCACATGGAGAAGCCCGCCGAGATCGGCGCCGAGATCGATTTCATGCGCAAGGTCTGGCATCGCCATCTGAAGCGCCCCGTGCGCCGCGTGCTCGACGTCGCGTGCGGCGATTCTCCGCACGGGATCGCGCTTGCGCGCGCGGGAATTACGGTTGCCGGCATCGACCGCTCGCCGACGATGATCGCGGCCGGACGCAAGGCGGCGGGCGCTGCGCCGATTCGCTTTTACCGGAGATCGATCGAGCGGTTTCGGCTTCCCGAGCGTCCTTTCGACGCCGCCTTCTTCATGTCCGAGACGTTTCCGATCATGACCGGCAACCGCGAGCTGCTTTCCCATCTGGCGTCGGTCGGCCGGATGCTCGGACGCGGCGGACTCTATTGCGTCGATATCGATCGCCACGACGGCGTCGAGGTAGTCGCCGCGCGCAAGCTCTGGCGCAAGCGCAAGGTGCTGGCCGCCGGAACGCGAGTCGACGTGCGCGAATACCATTGTCCGATCGCCTGGTCGTCGGGACTGCATTCGATCTACGAGCTCGAGTGCACGATTCATTTTCCCGCCGGACCGGTGGTCACGCGCGACATCGTGCCGGTGCGCTACACCCTGCCGAGCCTGCTCGAGCTGGCTGCGCGCGCGAGCGGATACTTCACGATGGCGGCGTGCTATGCCGACCTTTCATTCACCAGGCCGATCGAGAAGTGCTACGGGCGCTGGCTCGGCGTGTTGCGCCGCGTATAGTTGCGATATGGCATCAGCAGCCGCCGGGCCAGGGAAAGAATAGATGGCGACGCGCGAAGCCGAGCGGGCGGCCCGGATGCTCACCGCGGACGAAGCCGCCGCGCAGCTCGGGGTCAAGCTCGGCACGCTCTACGCCTACGTCAGCCGCGGATGGCTTCGCAGCTATCGCCGGCGTATCGGACGCCAGGCGCTCTACCGCCGCGACGATATCGACGCGCTCCGCGATCTGGCCACCGCCGAGGGCGGGCGGCGCGGACGCAGCCTGCCCGACGCGTCTTCGTGGGTGACCGTCGCGCAACCGCCGTCGAGCGACGGTTCAACCTATGGCGTGATTGTCGCCGAGTCGGCGGTCAGTTCGATTATCGAAGGGCGGCTCGCCTATCGCGGTTATCCGGTGGAGGAACTGATCGCGCGGGCGCCATTCGAGGAAGTTTGCCTGCTGCTCTGGGAGGGCAAACGGCCGCTGCCCGGAGCGCTCGCGGCGCTACGCCAGGCGATATCGCGGGCCGAGGCGCCCGAGCGGGTCATCGGCGCGCTGCGCGCGGTTGGCGAAGACGCCTCGCCGCTGTTGCGCCTGGAGGTCGTGATGCCGGCGCTCGCGTCGCTTGAACGCCATCGCGGCACCCGTCCCACGGTCGAGCAGGGCACACGAATCATGAGCATCTTGCCGCTCGCGTTCGCGCGCGGCCGCTCGAGTTCCAACGGCGCCGGCGCGGGCGGCGCGGGGATGGCGGCGCGTCTGGCCAACGTCGCCTTGCACGCGCCCGCCGCCGAGTGGGAGATCGCGACGCTCGATCGCATCCTGGTCGCATGCGCCGAGCACGAGCTCAACGCCTCGACTTTTGCCGCGCGCGTGGTGGCCTCGACCGGCGCCGACCTTTACGCCTCGGTGCTGTCCGCGCTCTGCTCGCTCTCGGGCCCGATTCATGGCGGTGCGTGCGATCGGATCGAACAGATGTTCGCGCAACTCGACGCCGGCGCCCGTTTGGAGGACTGCCTCGCCGCGTTCAGCGTCAAATGGCGGCTGCCGCCGGGCTTCGGCCACGCGATCTATCCGTCCGGCGATCCGCGGGCGGTGCTGCTCAAGAAGGAAGCCGCTGAAATCGCGCGCCGGCGTGGCCGCCGACTGTTCGAGACCGCGCTCCGCGTCGAGGAGACCGTGTGGCAGCGCGAGCGGCTGCGTCCGAATCTCGATTTCTACCTGACCGTATGCGCCCGGATGCTCGGATTCGCGCGCGGGCTGCCGGCCGCGATTTTCGCTGTCGGCCGCGCCGCCGGATGGATCGCGCACAGCCTCGAGCAATACGCCGATAACCGGCTTATCCGACCGCGGATGCGCTATCGGGGCGTCCCGATGCGCCACTGGACCTGAAGGCGCGCGCTCGGCTTGCGCGCCTTTGACGGCGGACGCTCCGGGGTCGTATTAAATGACATCGCAGAGGTGAGCCGATGAAAGCGATTGCCAAGACCCGCCCGGCGCCCGGCGCGGAACTTATCGAAACCCCGGTGCCGCGTCCGGGCGAGGGCGAACTGCTGGTTAAGGTCGCGGCCTGCGGTATCTGCGGCTCCGATCTCCACATCTATGAATGGGAACTCGGCGCCGAGCGCGCGGTCGGCCGCCTGCCGGCGGTGCTCGGCCATGAGCCGGCTGGCGAGGTGGTCGAAGTCGGCGCCGGAGCGAGCGGCTTCAAGGTGGGCGATCACGTCGCGCTCGATCCGTTCGGCCAGTGCGGTCGATGCGGCTCGTGCACGGCAGGACGCTTCAACTATTGCGATTCGCCGACGCGCCTTAGCGGCGCGTTCGCCGAATTCTGCATCGCGCCGGTCACCAATTCATGGCTGGTGCCGAAGTCGATGGACATGGAGAGCGCCGCGATGCTCGAGCCGTACGCGACCGGCGTGCACGCGGTCGAAATCTCCGGTCTCCACGCCGGTGACAGCGCGGTAATCGAGGGGCCGGGGCCGATCGGGCTAAGCGCGGCGCTGTCGGCGCGTGCGCTCGGTGTCACTTCCATCGTCGTCACCGGGCTCAAGGTGGACTCCGAGCGGTTGGAACTCGCGCGGCGGATGGGCTTCAAAACCGTATGCGCGAGCGATCGCGACTGGCTCGACCAGGTCCGTGCGCAGATGCCGCCGGGCGGCGCCGACGTGGTCTTCGACGCGTCGGGAGCGCTGGATTCGGCGCGCCATATCGTGCGCAAGGGCGGTGCTCTGGTCCAGCTCGGATGGCCGGCGCGCGACGTTGCCGGGACGGAATTGCGCTCGCTTTTTTTCCACGGCGTCAGCATCATTCCCTCCCGCGTGCGCACGCCCGAGACCTGGCGGCGCGCGATCGCGAGCGTGGCGAGCGGCGCGGTTGATCTTAAGCCGATGGTTACGCATCGCTATGATCTGGATCACGGGCTGGAGGCGTTCGAGCTTTTGAAGGCGCGTCAGGGGGTCAAGGCTCTGATCTTGCCGGGTGCGTGAGGGTGCCCGCGATGGCTTCGGGAGCCGTCGCGGTTGCAACTTAAAGTTGTACTTCAGAATAGAGGTTAAGCAGCGATGAAGGACGGATACAGGATCGTCGACGTCGACAGCCATATGATGGAGCCCGAGTGGCTGTGGGAGAGACATATCGAGGACCGCTACAAGAGCGCCGCGCCCAAGATGGGAATCGCGGCCGCCTCGGGACGCCGCACCTTCCTCGTCGAAGGCGAGCCGTTCACGCGCGAAAAGGGCAAGTACCCGATGGCCGCGCCGGCGTTTTTCAAAACCGTGGCCAAAGCTATGGAGCGGTTCAAGCGCGCGAGCTCGACCGGCTTCAGCCCGCAGAGCCGTCTGCAGGACATGGACGAGCAGGGCGTGGACATCCAGGTGCTCTATCCGACCTTCGCCGGCCAGATGCTCGGGCGGCGCTTCAACGATCCCGAACTGCTCGCCGCCTGCTGCCGCGCCTACAACAACTGGGCGATCGAATACTGCTCGGCCAACTCAAAGCGGCTTCGTCCCGCGGCTATCCTGCCGATGCAGGACGTGGACAAGGCCGTCGCCGAGGCGAATCGCGCGGCCAAGCTGGGCGCGGTAAGCTTTTACGTGCGGCCCAACCCGGTGGACGGCTATTCGATTTTCGACGATTACTACCTGCCGCTGTGGACCGAGGTCGAACGCCTCGGCCTTCCGATTTCGACTCACGATTCGGCGTCCTCGTCGGTGCCATCGTTCGGCGACCGGATGAACACCCACGTGAGCGGCCACATCCTGTCCCATCCGTTCGAGGCTATGGCGGCGATGGCCGGGCTCATCTGGTACGGCGTGCTGGAGAAGCTGCCGAAGCTCAAGGTGGTCCACGTCGAGGCGGACGGCGGGTGGGTGCCGTACTGGCTGCAGCGGATGGAGCAGCATTGGAAGTACGGCGGGAATGCCGAACATGAGTATCTGACCAAGCCGCCGACCGAATACTTCAAGCACAACTTCTGGGTGGCGTTTCGCGGCGACGAGCCGACGATGAAGGCGGCGGTCGAACTGATCGGCGACGACAATTTTCTCTGGGACACCGACTACCCGCATCCCGACGGAACTTTCCCGTGGGGTATCGAAGCGATGCTGCGTCAGCCGATCGATCAGGCGAGCAGGCGCAAGATCCTGTGGGACAATGCGGTGCGCGCTTTCAATCTCAACTGAGAGGCGATCCGGCGAGGCTATAGGATGGATTTCGAATACACACCCGAACAGGAGGCCTTCCGCAAGGAGGTCCGCGCGTGGCTGCGCACCAATCTGCCGCCCGAGCTGTGCGTTGACGACGCGATGGACGAGCGGATCGCGCCCACGCGGGAGATCTTCGAGAAGCGCCGCCATTGGCAGGCCAAGGTCAACGCCGCCGGTTACGCGGGCCTTGCCTGGCCCAAGGAATACGGCGGACGCGCTGCGCCGCTGATGGAGCAGATCATCTTCGACGAAGAATACTCGCGCGCCCGCGCGCCTGTGCTGCCGGGCTACTCCGGCCTGCAGCTGCTCGGGCCGACCATGATGTACTGGGGCAGCGACGAGCAGAAGAAATACTACATCCCGCGCATCTTGAGCGCCGAGGACATCTGGTGCCAGGGTTACTCGGAGCCCGGCGCGGGCTCCGACCTCGCCGGACTGCAGACCCGCGCTGCGGACCATGGCGACTACTTCGTGGTCAACGGCCAGAAGGTGTGGACCTCCGGCGCGCAGTACGCCGATCGCATTTTCATGCTCGTGCGCACCGACCCGGAGGCGCCCAAGCACAAGGGCATCAGCTATCTGCTGGTTGACATGAAGAGCCCCGGCGTCGAGGTGCGGCCGCTGGTCCTGATGAACGGCCATCGCCACTTCAATGAGGTCTTCTTCGACAACGTCCAGGTACCCAAACAGAACCTGGTCGGGCCGCAGAACGAAGGATGGAAGGTCGCGATGACCACGCTCGGCTTCGAGCGCGGGATGGCGAGCGGCGGCGGCCATTCGTCCCAGGTGCGCCGGCTCGCGGAACTGGCGCATGCGGTGAAAATCGACGGCCGGCCGGCGTGGGAGCAGGAGTGGGTGCGCCAGCGCCTGGCCGAGTTCATGACCGAATGCGAGGCGCTCAAGTACACGCGGCTGCGCTCGCTAACGCGGCGGCTGAGGGGCCTGCAGCCCGGACCCGAGGGCTCGGTGTTGAAGCTCGCCGGCTCGGAGCTGGGGGTCGCGATCGCGCGCTTCGCAAGCGAGCTCCTGGGCCATCACGCGCTGCTGAGCGAGCCGATGGGTGAAGTGCCCGACGCGCCGCGCTGGCTCAACCGGCTGCTCAGCTCGCGCCAGTACACGATCGCGGGCGGCACGAGCGAGATCCAGCGCAACATCATCGGCGAGCGCCAGCTTGGCCTGCCCAAGGGCTGAGCGGCCGCGGTCCGAGAACGGATGAAACGGGCACGCGCCGCGATCGCGGCGCATGCCCGTTCTATTCGCGAATCGTGCGACGGACTATCCGGCGAGCTTGCGGCGCAGGACCTCGTTGACCACCTTGGGATTCGCCTTCCCGCCCATCGCTTTCATCACCGCGCCGACGAAAAATCCGTACAGCTTGTCGCGCCCGGCGCGGTATTCGGTGAGTTTTGCGCCCTCGGCCGCGAGCACCTTATCGCACGCCTCGGCGATCGCGGCCTCGTCGGACACTTGCGCCATCTGTTCTTGAATCTCCGCCAGTTTGGCTGCAACGCTGTTCTTGCTGTAGAAGGTTTTCGGCTCGCGCTGACCTGTCTCGCACCACTTCGAAAATGCATTTTTTGCGGCGTTCAAGCTCAAGCTTCCCATAAGAACCATCACCAACAAGCGGGCGGTTCCCTCGGCTGGCGGGACGGCCTCTTTTAGTCCCTTTCCTGACTCGCGGACCGCACGCAACACTTCGGTCATAACCCAATTGGTTGCGAGTTTCGTAGCATTCATACGTTCGAAGCCAGCTTCCGTCAGCTCGCTACCCCGGAGTTGCTCCAACACCTCCTCGAAGTAGCTAGCCACCTCGCCATCGCTCGTTATTACGCCGGCCTCGTACGCGCTGAGGTTAAAATCCCGTACATAGCGCGCCCGGCGCTCAGCCGGCAGTTCGGGCATCGCCGCGTGGACTTCCTCGACCAGGTCCGGCGGCACGACGAGCGGCGGCAGGTCGGGTTCGGGAAAGTAGCGATAGTCGTTGGCGAACTCCTTCGAGCGCATCGGGCGCGTCACTTCTCGCTCGGAGTCCCACAGATGAGTCTCCTGGGCGATAGGGCGCCCGGCGCTCAGTTCTTCGATCTGGCGATTGACTTCATATGCGATCGCCTTCTCCACGAAGCGAAAGGAGTTGAGATTCTTTATTTCGGTCCTGGCGCCTAACTCCGCAGTCCCGCGCGGACGCACCGAGACATTGACGTCGCATCGCAGACTTCCTTCTTCCATCTTGCCATCGGAAGCGCCGACGGCGACGAGGATCGCGCGCAGCTCGCGCAGATAGTCAACCGCCTCTTCGGGCGAGCGGATATCCGGCTCGCTGACGATCTCCATCAGCGGCACGCCCGAGCGGTTGAAATCCACCAGGCTCGCGTTCTCCGCATGGATGTTCTTGCCGGCGTCCTCTTCCAGATGGATTCGCACGAGCCGGATGCGTTTCGGCTCTCCGCTGGCGTGCGCCGGCAGCTCTATATAGCCGCCGCTGCATAGCGGTTGATCGTACTGACTAATCTGATAGCCCTTGGGCAGGTCGGGATAGAAATAGCTTTTGCGCGCGAACACCGAGTGTGGCTCGATTTTGCAGTGTGCAGCAAGGCCCGTGCGAATAGCCAGTTCGAGAACGTGGCGATTGAGCACCGGCAGCACTCCCGGCATCGCCATGCACACCGGGCAGACGTTATGATTGGGTGGCGCGCCGAAATCCGTCGCGCATCCGCAGAACAGCTTGGAGCGCGTGAGCATGTGGGCATGGACTTCCAGCCCGATTACCATCTCGTATGCGTTGTTAGTCCGCATTTCCTTTGATGTCCGTGGATGCTTTTACCGGCGTCTCAACCAGTGTGTTACGCGCGACGTCAATCGAGACCGCGACCCCTACAAAGTTCAAATCGGGGCCGAGCGGCGTCGGAACCTACACGTCGGCTTGGAGGAGCCTCACATAATCCGGCGACCTTAGTCCATCCTGTCGATTCATAAAATATCGCGCTGCCGCATCGTCGGGAGTGAGATGGGAGACGCGGGAGAACCCGAGCCCGATCAGGTGCTGCGATATCGCGTCGGGTGTGAAGTAGGTTAGCCATGGTTCACCGGCCTCAGCGGCTAACTTCAGAACAGCTTGGAGAAAAGCCGTTTCTTCCGGAGTCCATGAGTCAGGAGGAAGTATAAACTCAATGATGATTGTGCTCCGTTTCGGCATCGACAAAACGAACTGCAAGGTAGAGTCTATGGCTCGTTTGGTCAAATACTGGGTAACGCCGAGCCACGAAAAGAAGGTAAGCGCTCGATGATCCAGAGAGGATGTGGCGAGGCCCTCCGTCAACGACGCCCGCTCGAAGTCAATCGGGCAGAACTCCACATTGGCCGGGACGGCTATCCCGCGCTTAGCCAGGTATTCGCGCTTGACCTTCTGACTCTCCGGGTGGTCGACCTCGAAGATACGAAGTTTTGCAGCCCAGCTCGGCTGGCGGTACGCGAACGTATCCATCCCTGCACCGAGCAGGACGTATTGCGCGATACCATTGGCGACCGCCTCCTGGAGCGAGTCCTCCGTGTAGCGGCTTCGCAGTACGAAGATGGAGCGGAACCAAGTTGGAGGTCGGAAGAGAGAGTCCGGCGGTGCTGCCAAGATCTCCTCACGGCTGGAACCCTCGACCAGTCCCACGGCAAGAGGATCGTCGAGAATTTTTGGGTCGGCGTCCAGGACCTGATGCACCGCCCTGAAAATCGCGGCACCGAGCATCGTGCGGCTGGGCTTTCGCTGCGCCATTAACTTAATCCGGTCGTTACTCGATGTTGTGTTCAGTTGTGCGATGCCAACTTAAAGCCGCGGCGCGGGCTGCGCAAATCCGCCCGAGCGCTCCCACGCGTCGCCTGCCCGCAGGATCGCCTCCTCGCCGAAAGGAGGGCCGATCAGTTGCAGGCCGATCGGCATTCCCAAGGCGTCGGCACCGCACGGCACCGACATCCCGGGCAGCCCGGCGAGATTCACCGAGATGGTGAAAATATCCGACAGGTACATCTTGAGCGGATCGTCGGTCTTTTCGCCGAGCCGAAAGGCGGTAGTCGGCGCAACCGGCGCCGCGATCAGGTCGCACTGCTCGAATGCGCGCTCGAAGTCGCGCCGGATGAGCGTGCGCACCTTTTGCGCCTTCAGGTAGTAAGCGTCGTAGTAGCCGGCGGAGAGCGCGAAGGTGCCGAGCATGATGCGCCGTTTGACCTCGGCGCCGAAGCCTTGTGCGCGCGTGCGATTGTAGAGCTCGATATTGTTGTCGGCGCCGGCGCGCAGTCCGTAGCGCACGCCGTCGTAGCGCGCCAGGTTCGCACTCGCCTCGGCGGTGGCGATGAGATAGTAGGCCGCCACCGCGTAGCCGGTGTGAGGAAGCGAAATCTCGACCGTCCGCGCGCCCATCGCCTCCAACCGCTGGAGCGAGGCGTGCACCGCGGCTTCGACCGCCGCGTCCATCCCCTCGACGAAGTATTCTTTGGGCACCCCGATGTGCATCCCGCGCACCTCGCCAGTTAGTGCGCGTTCGTAGTCGGGAACCGGCCGCGCCGAGCAGGTCGAGTCGCGCAGGTCGGCGCCGGCGACTGCGTACAGCACCGTCGCGGCGTCGCGCACGGTGCGCGCGAACGGGCCAACCTGATCGAGCGACGACGCGTACGCGATCACGCCGTAGCGGCTCACGCGACTGTAGGTCGGCTTGATCCCGACCACGCCGCAAAACGAGGCCGGCAGCCGAATCGAGCCGCCGGTGTCGGTGCCCAGCGAGGCGAGACATTCCCCGGCGGCGACGGCCGCGGCCGATCCGCCGGAGGAGCCGCCGGCGACGCGTTCGAGGTCGTGGGGATTGCGAGTCGGTCCATAGGCCGAGTTTTCCGTCGACGATCCCATCGCGAATTCGTCAAGGTTGGCCTTGCCGACGAAGACCGCGCCCGCGGCGCGCAGCCGCTCGATAACGGTCGCGTCGAACGGCGGGACGAAGTTGTCGAGGATCTTCGAGGCGCAGGTCGTGCGCACGCCGCGCGTACAATAGATGTCCTTGATGCCGAGCGGGATGCCGCAGAGGTCGGGCGCGCCGCCCTGGGCGAGGCGGCGGTCGGCGTCCTCGGCTTGCGCTATCGCCTCGGCCGCGGAGACCGTGATGAAGGCGTTGAGGCGCGGCTCGACAGCGGCGATGCGCTCGAGGCAATCGCGGGTGAGCTCGCGCGCGCTGATTTCGCGCCGCCGCAGGCGCTCGCGTGCTTCGGTTATCGTGAGCCGGTTCAGGTCGGACCCCATGTTGGTCGCCAGTCTCTACTCGATGATTTTTACTGGATGGTCTTTATTCGATGATCTTGGGCACTTTGAAGAAGAAGCCTTCGCGCGCGGGCGCGTTGGCCAGCATCGCGTCGGCCGCCGCCGGATTGGTCACTTCGTCCTCGCGCATCGGCGTGCCGGCCTCACCGACCTGCGCCGTCGGCTTGACCCCGCCGGTATCGAGCTCGTTGAGCTTGTCGACGTAGCCGAGCATTTCGCTCATCTCAGCCTGGAGCCGCTGCTCCTCGGCCGGTGCAAGCTCCAGGCGCGCGAGCCGCGCGACGTGGCGGACTTGCTCAAGACTGATTTTTTCCCGTGCCATCGCGGTTAATCCTAACATCGGTTGTGCGCCAAGTCAGGTTCCGGGGCGAAGACGGCTTGCCAGCGGCCATGGAGAACCCTACCTTTGTGAGCAGTGAAACTCGCGGGCCGCGTTGGCGCTTGGATCGAGGAGCTCTCGAATCTGCGCGATTTCGGATGGCGCTCGCTTGCGGGACTGGACCGGATCGCGCTGGGGCGCAGGGGCGAGCGCATCGCCGAGCGCCATCTGAAGCGAAAAGGATACCGGATCCTGGAACGCAATTTTCGCGGCGCGGGAGCGGAGATCGACCTGGTCGCGATGGACGGTGAAACGCTGGTCTTCGTCGAAGTCAAAACCCGGCGCACGGCGCTCGCGGGAACGCCCCAGGAAGCGGTGAACTGGCACAAGCAGCGCCATCTGCGGCGCGCGGGCGAGATATACGCGCGGCGCCATCGCATGGACGGCCGCCCGATCCGCTTCGACGTGGTCGCGATCCTTGAGGACGGCTCCGGCCGCCATCTCGAACTTTTGAGGGACGCCTTCTGAATGCTTGATATCCGACTCATTCGCGAAAAACCTGACTTCGTAAAAGCCGAACTCGCCAAGTGCGGCGTCGATCCCGCCGAGATCGATCGGATGCTGGAGACCGATGCGCGCCGCCGCCGCTTCCAGCACGAGCTGGATGAGCTGCGCGCGCAGCGTACCCGCGAATCGCGCGAGCTGGGCAAGGCGTCGCCCGAAGAGCGCGAGCGGCGCCGCGCCGAGATGCGCGCGCTCGGCGATCGCATCTCGGTCGACGAGCGCGAGCTGACTGAGACCGAGCGGCAGTTCGAAGAATTGATGCTCGCCATGCGCAATCTGCCGCGTCCGTACGTCCCGGCCGGGAAGAGCGAAGCCGACAACAGGATCGTTCGCAGCGAAGGTCAGCCGGGCGAATTCGCTTTCAAGCCGCTGCCGCACTGGGAGTTGGGCGAACGGCTCGGGATTATCGACTTCGAGCGTGGGGTGAAGCTCGCGGGCACGCGCTTTTACGTGCTGATGGGAATGGGGGCGCGGCTCGAGCGCGCGCTCATCGCCTGGATGCTCGACCTCAAGACGCTGGAGCAGGGTTACCTGGAAGTGATTCCGCCGCTGATGGTCAACAGCGCGACCGCCACCGGCACCGGCCAGCTGCCGAAGTTCGGCGACACGATGTACCGCGATATAGAGGAGGACTACTGGTTCATTCCGACCTCCGAGGTGCCGCTGACCAATCTGTACCGCGATGAAATCCTCGAGGCCGAGCGGTTGCCGATCTACCTGACGGCCTACACACCGTGCTTTCGGCGCGAGAAGATGTCGGCCGGGCGCGACGTTCGCGGGATCAAGCGCGGCCATCAGTTCGACAAGGTCGAGATGGTCAAGTTGGTGGCGCCCGAGAGTTCGGACGAGGAGTTGGAAAAACTGGTCGAAAACGCCTGCGAAGTGTGCCGGCGGCTCAAGATCCCGTTCCGCGTCGTGCAGCTTTGCACTGCCGACCTCGGGTTTTCGAGCGCAGCGACCTACGACATCGAGATGTGGGCGCCGGGGTCGGAAGAGTGGCTCGAGGTCAGCTCGTGTTCCAACTGTACGGACTTTCAGCCGCGCCGCGCTAATCTGCGTTTTCGGCGCGGCAAGGGCGGGCGTCCCGAATTCGTCCACGCGCTGAACGGTTCAGGGCTGGGATTGCCCCGCACGCTGATTGCCGTGCTCGAGAACTATCAACAGGCGGATGGCACCGTGGTAGTGCCCGAAGTATTGCGGCCCTACATGGCCGGAGTCGAAATAATCCGTCCGCGGTAAAGGAAAAGCACGGCAAAAAACTCGTCTGCCGATCTTAAGAGGCTGTCGATAAATAAGACACGATCGTGACACGCGACGCTTAGTTAACACGCACGTAACATTCGCTCGTTACCTTTCAACCGGGGGGATTGTAGCCTTTCAGTAGATCACAGCGGAGCCGCCGTAGATTCAAAGGGCAGTCTGGCCGCAAACAGTTGTCACCTTGGCCGAAATTCTCGAAGCAACGCATGACAATGTAGGTGTGGCCGCGCGCCCGGCGCGCGTCGGCTCTTTTCGCGTCCACTTGTTCGGCGATCGGTTCTTTAACCTGGTCACCCTTCTGCTGACGCTGGTCGGACTCAGCATTCTGGTCGGCCTTGCAATCGCGCTGGTGGTCGATTCCTCGCCTTCGATCAGAGCCTTCGGCTGGTCCTTCGTCGTCAGCACTGACTGGGACCCGGTCAATGAGAAGTTCGGCGCGTTGCCGTTCATTTACGGAACGCTGGTCTCCTCGACCATCGCCCTGGCCATCGCCGTGCCGCTCAGCCTCGGGGTCGGACTCTGCCTGAGCGAGATGGCGCCGGCGTGGCTCGGCCGGCGGCTCGGCTTCATGGTCGAGTTGCTGGCCGCAATACCTTCCGTCGTGTATGGGCTGTGGGCGATTTTCGTCCTGGGCCCATGGCTGCGCGACCATATCGAACCGGTGCTGGGCAAGGCGCTTGGATTCACGCCGCTCTTTCAGGGTCCGCGCGTCTCGGTAAGCATGCTGTGCGCCGGCGTCCTGCTTGCGATCATGGTGGTGCCGTATATTGCCGCGGTCTGCACCGACGTCTTTCGCGCCGTGCCGCAGTCCCAGCGCGAGGCCGCGCTGGCGCTGGGCGCGACGCGCTGGGAAATGGTGCGGATCGCCGTCCTGCCGTACGGACTTTCGGGCGTGATCGGGGCGATCATGCTGGGTCTGGGTCGCGCGCTCGGCGAGACCATCGCGGTTGCGATGGTGATCGGCAATTCCCCGCAGATATCGGCGTCGCTGTTTGCGCCCTCGGCCACGCTCGCCAGCGTGATCGCCAACGAGTTCACCGAGGCGACCTCGACGCTGTACCTCTCGTCGCTGGTCGAACTGGGCCTGGTGTTGCTGGTAGTCGGACTCGTGCTCAACGTTGTCGCGCGAGCGCTGGTGCTGGGCGCGACGCAGCGCCGTTTCGAGGAGGACAATTGAGCGCCACGTCTGCCATCCGCACGCGCCGGACGATCTGGCGCAAAATGAAGAGCGACCTGATGATGGGCGTGACCGTGCTCGCGACCGTCATCACCCTGCTCCCGCTGTTCATCATCCTGGCCTACCTGTTCGCCAAGGGAGCTTCGAGCCTTAATCTCGCGTTCTTCACCCATATGCCGGCGCCGGTGGGTGAAAAGGGTGGCGGGATGGCCAACGCAATCGTCGGCACGCTCGAGCTTATCGGGCTCGCGAGCCTGATCGGGGTGCCGACGGGGATCGGCGCGGGACTCTACCTCGCGGCCCATCGCGGCGGCCGTTTGGCCGCCGCGGCGCGTTTTGGCGCCGACGTGATGATGGGGGTGCCGTCGATCGTGGTCGGAATCTTCGCCTACGCGGTCCTGGTGCGGCCGATGAACGGGTTTTCAACCCTGGCCGGCGCAGTGGCGCTCGCGGTGATCATGATTCCGCTGGTGACGCGAACGACCGAAGAGATGCTGTTGCTGGTGCCGCACGAACTGCGCGAGGCCGCGCTGGCCCTGGGCGTGCCGGCCTGGCGCACGACCTTGTGGGTGGTGGCGCGCACGGCGGCCAGCGGAATCGCCACCGGCGCCATTCTCGCGATCGCCCGGATCGCGGGCGAGACCGCGCCGCTGCTGTTTACGGCCTTCGGCAACCGTTTCTGGTCGACTTCGCTGACCGAGCCGATCTCCTCGCTCACGGTGCAGGTCTATACCTACGCGATTTCACCGTTTCCCGACTGGCAGCGCCAGGCCTGGGCGGGAGCGCTCGTCCTCACGACCATCGTACTGGCGCTGGAGTTGGGCGTAAGATGGGTGACACGAGGAGATACGCGGGTCGCGCGCTAGATCGCCATGGCCGAAAAGCTGGTCGCACGTCATCTGAGCGCCTACTTCGGGCAAACCCGCGCGCTGCACGACATCACCCTGGCGTTTCCGGCCAACATGATGACGGCGATCATCGGGCCCTCGGGATGCGGCAAGTCGACGCTGGTGCGATGCCTCAACCGGATGCACGAAGTAGTCGCCGGCGCGCGCACCGAGGGTGAGGTGATGCTCGACGGTGAAGACATCTACGCGCCCGGCATCGATCCGGTACAGGTGCGGCGACGGATCGGGATGGTGTTCCAGAAGCCGACGCCGTTTCCGACCATGTCGATCGAAGACAACGTGGCCGCGGGCCTCAGGCTCAACGGTGTCGCGCTCAAGCGCCCGGAGCGCGATCGAATCGTCGAGCGGAGCCTGCGCCAGGCGGCCCTATGGGATGAAGTCAAGGAGCGTCTGCGCCGCCCCGGCGCGAGCCTCTCGGGCGGCCAGCAGCAGCGGCTGTGCGTCGCGCGGGCGCTCGCCGTCGAACCCGAAGTGCTGCTGATGGACGAGCCGTGCTCGGCGCTCGACCCGATCTCGACCGCGCGCATCGAGGAGCTCTTGTTGGAGCTCAAGGCCAATTACACAATCGTGCTGGTAACGCATAACATGCAGCAGGCCGCTCGCACGGCGGACCTTACTGCCTTTCTGTACACCGGGGATCTGATCGAATTCGGCGAGACCCGGCAAATCTTCACCAACCCGGCCCGCCGCGAGACCGAAGACTACATCACCGGGCGTTTCGGCTAACCGCGGGCCAAGGGGAGGAAGGCGCAAATGGACAGCTTGCAGCCGCAGCATACCAACCGCCAGTACGAGGAGGACCTGCGCGCCCTGCGCGGCAGCCTGCTCAAGATGGGCGGCCTGGTCGAACGCCAGATTGCCGAGGCGATGGAATCGCTGGTCAACCGCGATACGCCCAAGGCGCGCGAGACCATCGCCCGCGACGCCGAGGTCAATCGCCTCGACGTCGAGACCGACGAGCAGTGCATCCGGCTCCTCGCGCTCCATCAGCCGGCGGCGAGCGACCTCCGCTTCATCACCACCGGGCTCAAGATTACCACCGACCTCGAGCGCATCGGCGACAATGCCGTCAACATCTGCGAGCGCGTGCTCGAGCTCAACGAAGAGCCGCAGCTCAAACCCTACCTCGACCTGCCGCGGATGGCGGCGGCGGCGCAATCGATGCTGAAGGACAGCCTCGACGCGTTCCTGCGCGATGACGCCGAACTGGCCGAGGAAGTGATTGCGCGAGACGACGAGGTCGATCAGCTGAACTACCAGATGTACCGCGAGCTGCTCTCCTACATGGCCGAGGACCCGCACACCATCCCCCGCGCCACCCGCTTGCTGTTCATCTCGAAGTACCTGGAACGGATCGCCGACCACGCGACGAATATAGCCGAGATGGTCGTCTACATGGTCAAGGGACGGACCATCCGCCACATGGACAAAAAGAAACATGAATGAAGCAACCGCACAGCAGACGCGTCCCGCTTCCCGCCATCGTATCCTCCTGGTCGAGGACGAACGCGACATTCGCGAACTGGTGCGCTACAGCCTCGAGCAGGAGGGCTTCGTCGTGGACGAAGCCTCCGACGCCGACAGCGCGCTCGAACGCGTCAGCCGCCGCGCGCCCGACCTGATCGTGCTCGACGTGATGCTGCCCGGGATGTCCGGACTCGAACTGTGCCGCCGGATGCGCGCGCAGCCGCAAACGGCCGCGATGCCGATTCTGATGCTCACGGCCAAGGGCGCCGAGGTCGACCGCGTGCTCGGCCTCGAGATGGGGGCCGACGACTACGTGGTGAAGCCCTTCAGCCCGCGCGAGGTGCTCGCGCGCATCCGCGCGCTGCTGCGCCGGGCGCGGCTGCTCACCGAGCCGGGCGAGGTCGGCGGCTTCGAACGCGGACGGCTCAAGATGGACTTCGGCACTTACGAGGCCTTTATCGACGGGCGCCGGGTCGAGATGACGCTGCGCGAGTTCGAGCTGCTGCGGTTCTTCGTGCAGCATCCGCTGCGCGTGTACACCCGCGAGCAGCTGCTCGATCTCGTCTGGGGGCGCGACACCTTCGTCGAGCCGCGCACGGTTGACGTTCACGTACGACGCCTGCGCCGCCATATCGAAAAAGACGACGCCAATCCCGAATTGATCCTGACCGTCCGCAGCGTCGGTTATCGCTTCAATCCGGAAACGCTTGGGTAACTCGATAAAGCTCCGCCTCGCGGCGGCGGTGCTCCTGACGCTCGTGCCGCCGGCCATCCTGCTCGGCGCGATGCTCGCCGCGGGACGGCTGGCGTGGCCGTGGGCGCTCGTCGCGCTCGGGGCCGGTCTCGTCATCGGCATGATCGCGACTTCCGCCATCGCCGGAGCCTGGACGCGCAGCACGGAGCGGGTCGAGGAGGCCGCCGCGGCGCTCGAGGAGCGCCGCCCGCCCGCCCATCTGCATGACGAGGGCGCTGACGCGATGGGCCTTGCGGAGCATCGGCTGCTCGAGGTCGCCGACAAGGTCGCGCGCGAGCTCGAAGGCCTGGCCGAGCAGCGTGACGAGTTCGAGGCCATCCTGCGCAGCATGACCGAAGCGGTGGTGGTGACCGGGCGGCGCGGCGACGTGGTGCTGGTCAACGGCGCGGCGCGTGGAATGTTTGCGCTCGACTCCGAGACCGACTACGGCGGCCGCGCCTTCGTCGAGTTGTGCCGCGACCCGCGCCTGCAGGAATTCGTCGCGCTCTCGATGAGCGCGGGGGCGGAAGACGGGATGGTCAGCGCCGAGTTTCAGATTCAAAGCCCGGCGCCGCACTATCTTTCCGCCAACGCCGCGCCCGTGCGCACCAACGGCGGCGCCGCGGCGGCCTGGGTGCTGGTCTTTCATGACATCACGCAGCTCAAGTCGTACGAGACCGTGCGCGCCGACTTTATCGCCAATCTCACGCATGAAATCCGCACGCCCCTGAGCGCCCTGTGCGGCTACGCCGAAACCCTGGTCGCCGGCGTCGAGGACCGCGACACGCAGCGCCGCTTTCTCGGCATCATCGAGCGCCAGTCGCGCCGCCTCGCGCGGCTCATCGACGACCTGATCACGCTCTCCGACCTCGAACGCGGGCTCTCGCCGCTCAGGCTCGAACCGCTCGAGCTGCGCCGCGTCGCCGACGAGGCGGTCGAATTGATGCGCGAGCGGGCCGAGCGCCAGGGCGTGGCCCTGGAGACCCGTTACGCCGACGAAGTGGTGGAAGTGGATGGCGATCGCGACCGCCTGAACCAGGTCGTCATCAATCTGATCGATAACGCGATCAAGTACACGCCGCGCGACGGCCGCGTCACGATCGAGGTGCGCGCCGCCCGCCAGGCCGAAGCGGGCAAGGAGCCGCGCGAGGGCGTCGAGCTTGCGGTCGCCGACAGCGGCGAAGGCATCCCGGCGGCCGACATCCCGCGGCTCACCGAGCGCTTTTACCGCGTGGATCGCGCCCGCTCCCGTGAACTCGGCGGTACCGGGCTCGGCCTCGCGATCGTCAAGCACATCGTGCAGCTTCATCGCGGAACGCTGCGCATCGAGAGCCGCTTGCGCGAGGGCACCACGGTAACCATATGGCTGCCGGCGGCGTCCGCGCCGCAACAATCGGCCTGATCTGCGGCGCCCGCCAAATCCGCTAAATCCGCAATTTCCGATCATCCCATCGGACGCGCGGGCCCATCTGTCGGCCCGACGATAAACCGCCGCCGCACGCCGCTTGACGCCGCATTTGGCAAGGGGCTACGAGTCGGTAACCCGGAGCGCCCGAGGGGAAGCTTCGCCCCGAAAGGAAATTTCAAATGAACAATTTCAAAACGGTCGCCGACGCCATCCTGAATCGTCTCGTCACTTCCAGCCCGCGCGTTCCTGGCGTGGTCGCGATGGCGACCGACCGGCGCGGCAATTTCTACGAAGGCGCCGCCGGCCAGCGCGCGATGGGTGGCGCCGCCATGACCACCGATAGCGTCTTCGCCATCTTCTCGACCACCAAGGCGATCACCGGGATGGCAGTGCTGCAGGCGGCCGAGGAGGGGAAGCTCGATCTCGACGCGCCGGCGAAAAACTATGTGCCCGATATCGGCAAGCTGCAAGTAATCGACGGCTTCGACGGCGCGGGCAAACCTCTATTGCGCGCGCCGCGCCGCGACATCACGACGCGGATGCTGATGCTGCATACGGCGGGGTTGGCTTACGAGTTTTCCAATGAGACTTACTACCGTCTCGCCCATGAGCACGGGCAGCCCAGCGTCATCACCGGGACGAAGGCGTCGATTATGACGCCGTTGCTGTTCGACCCGGGCGAACGATGGGAATACGGGAGCAACATCGATTGGTGCGGGCAGGTGGTCGAGAGCGTGCGCGGCAAACGGCTCGGCGAGGTGTTCGCGGAGCGCATCTTCGCGCCGCTCGGGATGAAGGACACCGGGTTTGCGCTTTCCGCATCGATGCGCTCGCGCCTGGCCGACGTTCACGCGCGCGGCGCCGACGGTTCATTGACGCCAATGAATTTTGTGCTGCCGCAGGAGCCCGAAATCCACATGGGCGGGCATGGGCTCTACGCGACCGTCGGCGATTACATGCGGTTCATCCGCGCATGGCTCAACGACGGGATGGGCGAAAACGGGCGCGTGCTGCAAGCTGAAACCGTCCGCATGGCCGCGAAGAACGGGCTTGGCGAGAAGAAGATCAAGATGCTGCCGGGCGTGGATCGCACGCTGCTCAACGATGCCGAGTTTTTTCCGGGGCTCTCGAAATCGTGGGCGCTGACCTTCATGGTCAACGACACCGAAGCGCCGACCGGGCGGCCGGCGGGAGCGATCGGATGGGCCGGCCTGGGCAATCTCTTCTACTGGATCGATCGGCAAAACGGCGTCGGCGGTTTTTGGGCGACGCAAATTCTGCCCTTCGGCGACGCGGTATCGTTTACGGGCTACGTCGATTTCGAGGCCGCGGTTTATAAGAGCCTGGAGGGGAACAAGGCCGCGTGACCTCGGCAAACCGCCCCGGCGGGAGCAGGTCGGCGGCTCGCCGCGCGGCCGCTCCCGGGGTTGTGTGGCTCGCCACGCATGCTACGTGAGATGGCGTCTTGCGGCGATCCGTTCGATGTGAGAAATTTTTCTGTCCGGGCAAGCGCCGTTAGCTCAGCGGATTAGAGCATCAGACTACGGATCTGAGGGTCGGGGGTTCAAATCCCTCACGGCGCGCCAAAACACCCCCAATTTACATGCATTTTACGCGGACTAAAGGGCGGCCTATTTCGGCCACCATCCAGGTAGACGTCTTGTAGACGGTGCGCTCATAAAAACCACTGGGTCACTCGGCTACCGGGCCACTCAGCTAGCCTGCAGCCGAGTGACCTTGCCTCGCCGCAGCTCGGTGGCTTCGTGACGCTGGCTGCTGAGGTCTCGCCGGCCGCCGGCTCGGTTGTTCGGTCGCCGCGACGGTGCGGGGGGTATGGGGGGCGGAGTCTGATTGCGAGGTCGCGGAAACGGGCGGCTTGACCGCGCGCGAGATTTTCCTCAAAAAGTCCGGAGCTGTACAACAGTTGAACAGTATCGGGAAGAGTGTGCTCGGCCTCGGAGTTTTTCCGGGACGTTCTAGGGTGTGGAAGTGTTTCCGCGAACGTCCGGTGCCACGTCGCGCATCTCCGTGTCGCTTGTGCCGCAAAGAACAGGCTGGGCTGATAGACCGGTTAAAAAGTTGTCTACATGACACCACGCGAAGAGATCGAAGAGATCGTCAATCGCGAAACCCGTGCCTGGGATACTCAGCACGCTGATCTGCTTCTGAGCGTCTTCCACCTCGACATGGTTTGGCCCTGGCCGCCAACCGCGGATTCTCACGATCCGCAAGATTGGGTCATGGTCATGGGACGCTTCAACCGCCAGCGTTGGGGAGATTCATGGCGTCGACTATTCGCAACTTGCAGACTGATCCACAACCGCCGACAGATCCGCAGGATCGAAATCTCAGCCGAGGGTGATGCTGCTTTTGCAGTGGTCGATATTGACACGCTATGGCGCTCGGACAATGGCGAAACCTCACATTGGGCCGGGCGCGTTTGCAAGGTCTATGCGAAAGTAGGCGCCGAATGGAAGATGACGATGCATACCGGAGTTCTGCGGTTTCCGCGGCGCTCGAAAGCTTAGGCAATGACAGTGCGCTTTTTTGGGATCGAGGCTCACGGTCTCAAACCTATTGCCATTCCCCTTTCAGGCTCACCTCTCACCCAGTGCGAGCCCACGCATAAAAGGCCTGAGGCTCGCTCAAACGCGCGAACGCGGAGGCCGTCCCCGGGCCTATAGCCAAGCGGGAACGGCCGCTAAGAACGACATTCCGCGACCAAAAGGAGGCCCGCCAGTATTATGAGGGCACACCAGCAGGCCTTGGGAACCGGTACGCCCTGCGGGGGCAGAGGCGCCCGGCAATTTCTAGACCTACGCTTGTGCCTCGATTAGGTCCAACCGCCTGATAAGCGGCGCTAGAATTTCGCTGCCGCACAACCGCTCCGCTGAGGTCTCCTGACGCCGGCGCCCGCTCGGCTGAGCCACCGGGCAACTGAGCAACCTCGCTCGAAGCCCGGCGCAACCGGGTCGAGAAATCGCGGAATCGAAAAGCCGTCGCGCGCAAAAATTGGAATCGGAAAGTCCGAAGCAACTGAGCGCGCAGAGACGCCGCACCGTCGCGCATCACTCGGTTGCCGGTGGCTCCAACGGCCGCTACGACCACCACCATCGTCACCGCCATCACCGCCGCCACCGCCATCGCCACCACATCGCTATGTGGCTCGGTTTTCCCGGCGGCCACTCCGTCTCAACTGTCTTGCAGAGCATCTCGTTTTGAGATATCGTGAACGTCGGTGAGGGTAATCTCAGCGAAACCGCTAAAGGCCTTCGCTGCCAAGCATCCCAATGCTGCTGCGTCGTTGAGCGCATGGAAGAAGCTGATGCTAGGAGGTACCTTTCGCAACCTGGTCGAGCTGAAGCAAACGTTCGGCAGCGTCGACATGGTTCCTGTAAAGGGCCGCGACTTATATGTTTTCGACATCGGCGGCAACAAATATCGACTGGTCGCCGCTATCCACTTCAACACGCAAAAGCTGTTCGTGCGCCATGTGCTGACCCATCCAGAATATGATGCAGGAGGATGGAAAAAATGAAGACTCGAACTGTCACTCGGATTATGAAGAAGCCTTCGTCTGACATGATTTACGCTATTCGCAACGAGCGCGAGTACGACGCATCCGTTGTGCGTCTCAATGCTCTCGTGGACGAGGTTGGAGACAACCCTAAGGACCCCCGTTATCGGCAGATTGAGACTCTGAGCGTGCTCATCGAGGCCTACGATAGGGAGCATCATGAGCTGCCCGAGGCTTCGGGCGTCGAGGTCATTAAATTCCTGATGGAACAGCACGGTCTTACACAAGAGGGTCTGCCTGAAATCGGCAGCCAAGGCGTAGTCTCTGAAGTGCTTGCCGGCCGCCGAAACCTCAATGTCCGACAAATAGAAGCCCTCGCCGCGCGCTTCAGCGTCAGTCCTGGCGTGTTCCTGAGTGCTGTGCCGGCGCGGTCGCGCTGACTGAGCCGCTGGTAAATCGGTCGCACCATCGCGCGCTCCGCGCAGCCGGCGCCTCGCCGCAACCCCGTAACCCGCCGCCCGGCGCAACCGCACCGCTCCGACCCGCCTCCGAGCGCGGCAGCCGGTCTGTGCCGATATCAATGTCAGCACATCACTTTAGCGGGAGTTCGGCCTGAGTCTCGCTGCGCAACCGACCCACCGAGCAACTCCGTTACCGTGCGGCCGCGGTGGCGCGGTTGCGCAGTTGCGCCGTTGGCCAGTCGCGGCGAAGTCACCAGGTGACTGCCGTCGCGCCATCTCTCCTTAGCGATATCACCAAATGCTCGCAGCGGGGCGTGGAACTTCACATGCTAGTCAGCCGACGGCCGGAACACCCGTAAGGAACGGGGCTAGTCCGTTAGGATGAAATTGAACCAGGTTGGCCAAATTCCTTTGCACGTTTTTATCCGTCTTTTTCAGTGCAAACCACTCTTCAACGCCGTCGATCACGTCTTTGCAGAACATCGGAATGTCTAGATTCAGAGCGTTGTTAAAGACATTGCAGTGAAAGACATTTCCACCGGGGCGCAGCGTGAAGAAGATGCGCTGGTATTGCATCGCCGGATGTTTGAATCTTCCCTGATGCGCTACTCCACATCGAAGATAGTACATCTCGTCCGCATTTAGAGTGTCGGGAGGGTATTTTCGTCCGACCCAAGTATTAAACCATGCCTTGTAGCGCTCGCGCGAAGCTTTCCCGTCTCTAGACTCTAGCGCCCCACAGACATCTGGAAGCATCAAGGTCAGCACCAGCCCCGCGTACCAAAGCTTGTTCAGAAGACAGTTCTTTATCTCGCTAGTTAGCGTTTCCATTTCTCGATGATTCTCCGACTGGAACCAGACTGAGCACCTAGCCACTGCGCTCGACGCCACGCTGCAACCACCTGCGCGGGATAAAGGGTGAACGGCTTGCCCGTCTCGGGGTTGATCAGCGCCTCGGCCATGAAGGCCACCGGGTCGCGACGCCACCTATCTAGCCGTCGTTGCAAGTCCGTCATTTGTGTTCTTCAGAGAACAACCAATTGATCCTGTTTTGGTAGCTTGACTATTTCGTTTGCAATTAGATCGGCGTTTCAGGGACGGTGCGTTATTGGGTCGCTTGCTCCCGTTTTCGCGACTTTTAATCGGACCGCACGACAGGACCTGCCGAAGGCTGCCGCGCTCTCCCATTTGGATCGGGTAGAGAGGCAGGATTATGAGCACAAGACGGTTGCTGCCGATCTTCGTTTTGGCAATCGGCGGACTGGTGGTTCTCGGTTGCGGAGGCCAAAGAGAGGACCGCAATCGAGTCGGCGATACACTTTCGTACGGAACGGAAGGGCGCGCGACGCAGTTTGCGCTGTCCAATCCCCGGCAGAATGTTGTTTCGTCCGGATTCCCTGCGCAGGAGTAGCAACCCATGGCATCCAAAGCACTGATGGTAGTGGACTTTCTCCCCGTTGATCTTGTCCTTTCTTGGCGCTGGCGCTGCCAGTCCAAAGGAACGGCTATTCCGGGTTCCGAATTGTGCCTTGCGGGATTTCCGACGATCTTTCGGGGGTCCGAGTTCGGCATGTTTCGCCTGTCCGAATACGGCTCTCACAACGTCGATCGCGATAACCTGCGCTGCGCTTGCGGAGCAGGTGTCATTCCGTTGGCTGCCCTTGAGGCGACGCTTTCCGGCGCTCCCTTCATCGCGTGACGTTTTCGTAAGCCTTATGCCGCTAACCGATTCCCCCCGGCTTAGCGGATACCAAAGCGTATCCGAGAGACTGGCCCCAACTAACTGGCCCAACGAATACGCTTCTTCCTCCCCTTCTTTGTATCGCGCCAACCATTTTGCGCCGCCATCGGGTTTCGTCCATCGATGTAGACGTCTTGTAGAGTGCGCTTCTAGACCAGCCCACCTGGCTGCTCAGCCGCCCAACCCCGTCCCCCTCGCTGCAGCTCGGTTGCTTCGCCCTGCGCCGTCGCGAAGGCAGAAGAGGCCCGCCAGTATGAAAGGGAATCCACACCGGCGAGGCCGCGTTAAGGTGATATTAAGACTTTTGGCTGAACAGTTTCAGGACTTCCGGCCCAGTTGCTTCCCTTATCACGTTGCGTACCAATAGGAGCTTCCGAGGTTTGTGTGAGTTGGAGGGCTGCCAGTGTCTCCTAGAAAAAGTCGCCACCAGGTTTCCACGCCCGATTAAGGAGTTTGTCAAGCGCAGGCTCAACGAGCGCGGAATTTATACTATCAGAGACACGAAGGGCCTCGGCGAGCGTGGCTTTCATGATATCCGGGGTGTCGGCGAGATCAGAACGATCGATGAATTCAGGGAGCAGGCCTTCGCCATTCAGCGACGCTCACGGCTGCAGACGCCACAAGAGGTGAGCGCGCTCAAGAGCAAGTACGAGCAACCGATCTTCGGTGAAATCGCGGTGGAACGATTGCTTGAGCTACAGGCCCAGATAATCGACCCCACAAATATCCTGATGTTCACTGGCAGCCAGCTCACGCATACTTTGCAGATGCTGGAAAGCATGGAAGAGGCTGGCATCAGCGATCGAGAATTTCTGGCGACAGTACTCATACACGATCTGGGTAAGCTTGCCAGCCTCAAGGACGAGAAGTGGGAGAACCTCGAGGGTGGCGGCAAGTTCCCGATGGGCGAGAACGAGCCGGGCTCCGGTTTGGCGAATTGCACCTTCAACTGGGATCATGCATACGTGGTCCACGCCCGCTTCCATCCTTATGTGTCCGAGGACATGGCGTGGACGCTCCAATGGCATTCGATCCAAACGGAGTGTGAGCAGTTCATGGATGCCCACGATCGCGCGCTATTCGAGAAATATTGCGAGCCGTTCGTGCGCCATGACCGCACATTCATCTTTCATCACCTGCCCAAGAAGCGCCTGTCGGATTATTTTCCGCTGGTGAAGGAATTCTTCCCCGAAAAGGTGCTCTTTTAGACCAGGTCACGCCAAGCGGCGCGACCTTGCCGGCTCGGCCGGCTAATCCAGCACGCAGACAGAACCTTCTCAATTTTTCGCGCGGCGAGCGCGCCGCCTGCTCGCGGTCAATTTGTGGATCTTCCGCCCGCGCCTCGCGCCGGTGGCAGGATGCAGCGCAGCCGAGCAGTTGGATTTCGCCCGAAGCTCTTCGCGCCCGCGCACCGACCTTTGTCCTCAGCCGGCCAACAGCTTCTGCACAGTCTTATGCACGGCAGTCGATCTCGGAGGCTTCAATAACCACTCTAGAGCGTGTACAATCACAATAGGAATAGTTTCGGCATGGTTGGATGACCGTGGAGGAGGATGAGGGGATGGGGTTCCAAGACCGAGCGTACGAGACGCAACTCGCGAGGTCGGCGTGGCTGTTAGAGTTGGCCGATCATTGGTGCGAGCGCGACCCTGAGTTTGCCGAACAGTTGCGCACGAAGGCCCGCCAGGTACAAGGCGGTTCGTCCGAGGACCAACAACGATCTAGACCGGGTTGACCGCAAGGCCAAACGGAAGTCGGGCACGCACAATTTTGTTATGCAGCAGGGGAGGGCACCCGTGCTGGATTAGAATTGTGGATTCTACACCTCGGGCGCTGCGTGTCACTCCGTACTCTCCGCGCGATCTGCCGGTGGCACTCGCCTTCCTGGATGTGATCAGGAAACAGCAGTTCGGGCGTTCGCCTGTTCAACTACGCAGTGTGGAAAAGACCGCGGCACTCTCGCTGCCGTGCGCGCCACAGAGGAGGAATTCAGAGCCCGCTTCGGCGTGTGCCGTTTCGTGATGGGCCATGCGGGGGAGAAGATCGTCGTCGTTGTTCAAAGCGGCCATGGGGGTTTGAATGTCTATCGCACCTGGTTCATGGACGCCTGAGGAACCTAAAGTAGAAGGCTCCGAACACCAGGACAATGCCAATATTCACTGTCAGCCGTTCCCAGAATTGATTTCTGAAGAACGCGAAGTCTACAGCGACGATGACGGCTGCCATCGCCACCACGTAAAGCACGACCGCTGCCTGTCTGCCCATTTCAGATTCCTCGCTTAAATTGAAATCTCTTTTCAAACCGCACGCGTGTGCTTTGAAAACTTCGTACTAGTGCGGTAGTCTGGAGATAGGTTGTATCGCAGGGTGTCGAGGCGGCCATTCCGAGCGCCGAGGAATCCCGGCTTCCACGGAAAACGAATAAAGATCAGGGATTCCTCGGTCGCTGACTCCCTCGGAATTACACCTTGACGGATTTCCGAATATGCAAGTTATCTGCGGGACATCACACCAGCATTTGTTCAGGGGGCACGTGCCCCCTGCTCAACTACCGGCTCGGCGAAAGCGCCCTCGGCAAACGGAGCGCAGGACTACTCTATGGAGACCAAGCTTTTACGCAGCAGGTTCCGGGTGGAGGATGACTCGTTCTATAGTTCGTAACGAATCGCGATGGCTATTTGTGAACCGGCGGTAACCGAGTAATGTTCAACGGCCGATGGCCATCGGTATCTACCTGGTGCTCCTTCAAAAAATAAAGTCCGCCGCGAGCGATTCCTCGCCAAACCAGCCTATCTCAGTCAGGTAGTCACGAGCCAGCCCTTTCGCCACCTCGTCGGTTAGTCTGACTCCCGGGAGATGGCTGCGAACCGCGACGAAGACGACCACCCCGTCACTCTCGCGAAAGCCAACAAGGCGATCATTCGAGCCAACGTCGCCTGGCTTCGCATTGCGCCGGTCGTGTGCGTCGTCCATTTGAAACGACACATATTGAATCGCCTCTTCACGCGTCATGGGTTGCATCTCCTGCTTGCCGCTCTCCGCGTTCTGCCATGGCAGAGAGCTCAGGCCGTCAGCCCGGCAGCCCGGATTGATCAGCAAGCGTTGAGGGACCGAAGGCTCCGACAATTTACGAGTTACACTCGTGCCGCGCCTGCGTCCAGCAAGTAGCGATTCCTGCGCCGAAGGGGATGCCCCCGGGCATCATTCTTTCGGCTTCCCCAAAGCTTTCGGCGTTCGCCGTCCCAAAGATTTCGGCGCGCCGAGCCTGTACTTGTTACGAGGGCTGGACGAACTTCCGCACAGCCGCAACCAGGGTCTCGAGCGTGACTGGCTTGCGCAGCATCAGCTTGGCAGAGATCGGGCGGGCGCCGTCGCCGCTCGCGCTCAGCACCACCACCGGGATCTTCGCGAGCCGCGGGTCGCGAAGCTGCTCGCTCCGAAATTCCCAGCCATCCATGTTGGGCATCATCAGGTCGAGCAGAATCATCTGGGGCACCCTGCCGTCCGAAAGCATCCGGAGCGCAGCCCTTCCATCGGGAGCGTGAATTACCCTATAGCCTTCGGTCTGAAGGACTTCGACGATGGCGTCGGCGAGGTCGGAGTCGTCTTCTATCAGCAGGATTTGAGGCGAGCGAGTCAAAACGAGTGTCTGACGGTTGCAGCCCGCCGGCTACGGCATGATTGAAAGTGGCATCGTAATGCAAAAGCGGGAGCCGCCCCCTTCGCGGCGTTCCGCACGGATCGAGCCGCCATGCTGAGTGACGATTTCGCGCGCGATGTACAGTCCCAGGCCAAGGCCGCCGCTCTGCGATGCCGCCCGCTCGAAACGATTGAAGATGCGCGTCAGCGCATCGGGATCGATTCCCACCCCGCGGTCTTCGACCATCATGACGCCGTCCGCGCCTTGACGCTCAACTACCAGCGAAACCGGATGCCCCGGCGCATATTTGAGCGCATTTGAAAGCACGTTGAGGATCGCCTGCTCGATGCGAAAGCGATCGCATCGGACGATGACGCTGTTCTCTATCTTGAGACGAAATTCGCACCGCGCCTTGCCTGCCTCTTCCGACATCTGCTCGACCAGGTCCGCGACGATTTCGCCGAGGTCGTGGTTGGCGACGTCCAACTCGAGCTTGCCGCTCGCGATGCGAGTGACATCGAGCAACCGGTTGGTCAGTTCCGTCATCCGGTCAGCTTGATTGCGGGCCTTTGCAACGCTCTGAGCGAAGCGGCTCGGATCGGCATTGGCGTCCAGACGCTCGAGCAAGGCGAGCTGAAGCATTAGCGTGCTGAGGGGAGTCCGTAGCTCATGCGACGCGATCGAAAGGAACTCATCGCGCAGCCGGATTGCCTCCTGCGCTTCTTCCCGGCGCTGGCGCTCGCTCAAGTCGGTTAGCACGACGGCGATCAGCGGGCTGCCGTCCATCTTGACCGGGTTGAGCGAAATCTGGGTCGGCAGGATGACGCCCGTGCGGTACCGGAGCGACATTTCCGACCTGATCGCACTCGAGCACCCGCGCTCGATGAGGGCAGCGAGAGCTTCTGTTTCCCCGGCCTCCACGAACTCGCCGATCTTATGACCCATAACGGTGTCGAGCGGCGTATCGATCATGCGGGCGAATGCGCCATTGCAATACAGGATAGTGCCGTCGGGAGCGAGAGACGCCGCGCCTTCATTCATCGACTCCACCAGCACGCGATACGGATGTTCCGCGCCGCGCAAGGTGAAGACCTGCTCGCCCTCCGGTCCGGAGACGACGAGCGCGTCAACCTCACCGCTGCGGATGGCGTCGAGGGTCTCCTCGGCCTCCTGCAGCCGTCGGCGCAATTCATCGAGCTCGAATTTGATCGGGGTGCGCCCGGTTTTCATTTGGCACGTTTCGAGCTGATGGCGAGGTTCGAGATGACCTTGTCGCGGTCGGACAAGTCGCCGACCATTCGGCACAGCGGCGGCGGCTCCTCCTTGACCAGCGTAGGCGCCGCGATAATGTCGGACTCGCTCGCACGCCCGGGCTGCTGGTAGATGTCGACGACCTCGAGCCGGTAGCGCCCTTTGATCAGGCCTTCACAGATGGCGCGCAGATTGCGGATGGCGCGAGTCGAGCGCGGCGTCGTGCCGGTCGTGAACAGGCGAAGAACGAATTCAGGCGCCCTGCGCTTGGAAGCGAGCCGGGACTTCTTGCGGGCGGGCAGGCGACGCAGGTTTCCCATAAAAGTCCAAGGAGCTCAGGCCAGTCTCAACTCCAAACTTATCAGCACGCGCTCAGTCTGGGAAAGGTCACCGATGATGTGACGGATCGGGACCGGAAGCTTCTTTACCAGGGTAGGGATGGCGACAATCTGGTCGGTCTTGGCTTGTTCCGGATGGCGCATCAGATCGACGATCTCGACTTCATAACGTCCGGGCATATGGGCATCACAGATCGCGCGGAGATTTCTGATCGCGGCAGTCGAGCGCGGCGATTGCCCCGCAACATACAGTCGCATGCGCCAGAATTCGTCCCCGGCCGATCGTGCGGGCGTTCCGGAGACACGCTTCTTGGCTGAGGCCGCCCGCGCGGGGTGCTTTGATGCAGTACTTTTTTTCTTCACTTTTTTCTCTGCCTTGATGCCGTCCCGTTGGCCCCGCGGCTATGGCCCATTTCGGCGCGATCGGAGGTTATGCGTTCTGCGGCCTCGGCATCGTAGGCTAAGCCGGCGCTGGCTTCAGTTTCTTCTGCCTCGAATTCGGCGCGAAGCGCTGCGATGCGCGCCTCCATCACCCGACGTTTGCGCTCGAGTTGCGCTACTTTGTGTCGGCTCTCGTCCTTCCGGCGAAGCTCGGCGTCGCGTTCGCTCGCTTCCTGCGCGACCCGCGCCGACCCGGTCAGCATCCCCGCAGGTCCGAGATAAACATTGGCCAGATGGATGCCATCTGAGTCCAGGGTGAATTCGCGGATCTGATTGGAATGGCTCATGCCCCGAGCCTTGAGGACGAAGAGGCCGCGGTTGCGCTCGCCGGAGAGTTCGATATCCCGCACCTGCAGCCAAACGTCAAGAATAGAGGAGATACCGACCTCGGTGGCTTCAAGCGCGGTTCCACCTTCGGTCAGGTAGGTCATGAAGGCTGTGATGCCGCTGGTTTTGAGGAAATCGACCAGCCTGGTGAGCATCACCTTTACGGCGCTCGCATTATCCCCGGCTGCAAAGTTGACCGGATCCACGATAACCACGGCCGGTTGGAACGCCTGGACTTCCTTGTGAATTGTCACCAGGTGCTTTTCGAGGCCGTATATCAATGGGCGTTGTGCCACAATCGAGAGCAGTCCGCTCTCGATATGGGGAATCAGGTCGATGCCGATTGAACGCATGTTGCGAGCAATCTGATCGGGAGACTCCTCAAAGGCGAAATACAGGACGCGCTCCCCCCTTTCGCACGTCGCGCGCGCCAGCGCGCTGGCGAAGCTGGTTTTCCCGGTGCCCGCGGTGCCCGAGATCAGCACTGTGGTCCCGCGAAATAGCCCGCCCATCCCCAGCATGGCATCGAGATCGGCGACGCCGGTCGGCACAATCTCGTTGGAAATCTTGTGCCCCAGTCCCAGGGACGTAATCGGGAATACCGAGAATCCTCGTTCGTCGATCAGAAACGGATATTCGTTGGAGCCGTGCGTGCTCCCGCGGTATTTCACGACCCGCATACGCCGCGTCGAAACCTGGTCGGTGATGCGATGGTCGAACAGAATCACGCAATCCGCAACGTACTCTTCGAGACCGAAGCGGGTGAGCGATTTTTCGCCGCGCTCGCCCGTGATAACCGCGGTGACGCCAAACGATTTCAAAAACTGGAACAGGCGGCGAATCTCGCTGCGCAGCAGGCCTTCGTTGGAGAATCCCGAGAACAGGGTCTCGATCGTGTCGAGAACTACGCGACGCGCGCCGATCGATTCGATTGCGTGGCGGAGCCGGATGAAGAGTCCCTCCAGATCGTACTCGCCGGTCTCGGACATCTGCTGCGGATCGACATGAACGTGATCGATCACCAGCATCCGTTGGCGGATGAGTTCATCGAGCTCGAATTTGAGTGAGGCGGCGTTAGTGACCAATTCTTCGCTGGTTTCCTCGAAAGCCATCAACACGCCTGGTTCGGAGAATTTCCGGGCGCCATTAGCGAGGAATTCCGTAGCGAACAGAGTCTTGCCGCATCCGGCGCCCCCGCATACCAGCGAAGCGCGGCCGCGCGGAAGACCGCCTGCAGTGACCTCATCGAAGCCCTCGATGCCCGTAGGCGCTTTTTCCAGACGATGGAACGGCTGAACCGAAATGCCGTTCGGCCCCTCGGCGACAGAGGTGACGCGCCTGGACCTGGAAGCTTTCTTCATTACGCTCTGACTCCCAAAGAACTCAGTCGGGAACCCGTTGAAATGTGCTCAAGATGCAATGTAACCCGCAAAAGCGCAAGTGACTGGCGGGTTCGATGCTCTCGGCGTGGAGCCGGGCCCATCAGGACCGTCGCGCCCATCAGCAGCAGCCTTGCAGGTCCAACCGCAGTCGGCGATTGGAGCGCCGAGGTTCGAGGCGCTGTTTTCCACGCGCTCGATCCGTTCGGTTAGCTTCTCAGTGCGCTCTCCCTTCCCCGCAATCACGCTATTGGTTTTTTTAAGTGCGCGGGGCTTAGGCACTCTCGGTGGCAGAAAAGACCGGCACATCTGCGCAATTTTTGTTTAGAAGCACAGATGCGATAGGCTGCGTCGCGCGGGCCTGTGGAAATAATCCAAAGGAGAACATCGAACATGGGCGAAACGCAAAGGCCGAACGATCAGTCTTCACAGGACCTGCTTCTCGGAATCGCAACAGGCTATATGCTCTCCCGTGCCGTGCACGTCGCCGCAGAGATGGGGATCGCCGATCTGCTGAGCGATGGCCCCGAAAGCGTCGAGGAACTGGCGCAGGCGACGGGAGCGCGGCCGCAACCGCTTTACCGTCTGCTGCGCGCGCTGGCCGGGAACGGGATCTTCGCGGAGGATTCATCCGGGCGCTTCGAATTGACGCCGCCCGCCGCCTGGCTGCGCAGCGGCGTCCCCGGTTCGCTGCGCGATGCCGTGCGGCTGGCGGGGGACATCACGGGCGAAGGAAAGTGGTGGAACCTGTGGAGCGATTTGCAGCGTTGCGCGATGACGGGTGAGCCGGAATTCGATCGCGTGTACGGGACCGATTTCTATTCGCATCTGGCCGGCTCTCCGTCGGCGAACCGATGGTGGTCGAGGGGTGTCGCGAGTTTCGCCGCCGCAGAGGTCGCTGCCATCGTTGACAGCTACGATTTTTCGTCGTTTAAGCGGATCGTCGACGTCGGAGGAGGGCGCGGCGGCCTTCTCGCAGAAATTCTCAAGCGCAATCCAGCCGCCAAGAGCGTGCTCTATGACCATCCGCTCATCGTGAAGGAGGCTGAGTACCTGGCCGCAGCCGGAGTTCTCGACCGCTGCGAGCTGGTCGGCGGCAATTTTCTTCAATCCGTTCCGGCCGGCGGCGATGCATACATCACGAAGAGAATCCTCATGGACTGGGACGATGAGGATTGCGTCAAGCTACTGCGCCTGTGCCGCGAGGCAATGACGAAAGACGGGCGCGTACTTACCATCATCGCGGTCCTGCCGCCGGGCAACCAACCGCATCCCGGCAAGATTATCGACCTCTTCATGATGATCCAATTGAAGGGGCGGGAGCGCACCGCGGACGAGTTCCGGGATCTGTATAAACGTGCAGGGCTGAAGCTCACGAGGATTGTCCACAATCCCTCGGCACTCTCGATCGTCGAAGGAGAGCGCGATTGACCCGCCGCCACTCCTCACGGCTCGTTACCGCTCATGCAGGAGTGTAAACTGACCCCGATGAATCTCCGCCACGCTGCCGCGCTCGCGCTGGTCGTGTATCTGCTTGTGCCTCCTTTCCAGGAGAGCCCGGTCTCACAAGCGTGCGCCGCTGGCTCAAATGCCGCGTGCTTGCGCCAGACGTTGAATCCCTCAGCGCCCATCGGCGATTGGCGGCTGCTTCAGGCTTTCGACACTGCCGAGGCATGCAAGACCTTCCGCGATGACCGGATACGAATCTTTGAGAAATGTCCGGGGCGTGCTCAGGAGGGGGATTCGAATTGCCCTGGAAGTCCGGAGCTTACGAGGTTCAACCTGGAGTTGGTCCGGCAGGGCAGATGCATCTCGCTCGACGAGCTGCGCCAGTTGGTGAAATAGCGCATGCCCGCCGACGGCCGCGTCATGGCGGGGAAGATCTGGGAATATCCAGAAAGATCGGCGGTGCCCCCTTGGCCCGTCGCCCCAAGAGTTTCATGTAGCGGTCTGATGTGACGGTCTGGCCGGGCGGGCTCCGGGCGTTCCCACCGGAATCATCACAAACAACCAAAAAATAGCCGGCAACTTCCGCGGGTAGATTATCGAGCGCGGCTCAGTTGCATAGCCGCAACGGCCTTTGCGCGCGACGCTGACAGAGGCGGTTTGAGAACGGCAAAGGCCGGAAAAGCTGACGGCATGCTGCTTGCTGACATGCTCTTCTCTACAGACGGGTAAACCTCCAGCTGCCAGACATCAGATCCGTCCTGCCCCTGAACGAGGTGGCACGATGACGCGAATCAAAGTTCTGACTGCTTTGGTCGTTATGTTGGCGACCGGATTGGGCACGATAGTCGTGCTGGTCCAGATCGTTCCCGGCAATGCCGACGGACGGGCTCCGTTGACGCTGACTGCCAGCGCAATGGTTACTGCCGGGCTGATCGTGGCCGGAGTATTGAGGCGGCCTGGATGACCGTCAGGAGACAGGTCGTCCTGGTTTGGGTGGCTTTGACGGCCGCCATCGTGTGGGGAGAACTGCTCTACGACGCGCGTCCGCAGTTGGCGCCGACCGTCGCGTTTTCCGCCTTGTTCAGCGCGGCGGGCACGACCATCATCCTCGCGGCGCTATACGCTCTGGATTCGATTGTGGGCCGGGTGCTCGGCAGAGCAGTGCATAAACCTTGAAGACGAGGCGGGGATGTGGCTATGGGCTTCCGGGACCGAATGTATGAGACGCAACTCGCAAAGTCGGCTTGGCTGTTGGAGCTGGCCGATCATTGGAGCGCACGCGACCCCGAGTTTGGCGAGCAGCTGCGCATGAAGGCGCGCCAGTTACAAAATGAAGAAGAAGATCGGCGCCCGGTCCACGACTGACCAGTCATCCTCGTAGTCATCGTACCGGAGCGAAAGGTTCGCCAACGTCGTGCCGACGGCGACGCCGAGCGCGAGCCGGCGCATCCTTTCCTTGTCTTCGACAAGACGCATGCCGCGGCGCTACTGGTGCGCGTGCCGCGCGCCGGTCTGGATCGACTGGAGATAGGCGACCAGATCCCGAATCATCGCACGGACGGCGGCTTCGTCGTGCGTTTGCGAATAGAAGCGTTTGCCCCATACCGGCATGTCGCGCGGACCGTGAGCCTTGACCTCGGCGCGGCCGTCGATAAAGCGGGCGACCTGGTCTTCGGGCAACGGATTCCCGAAGCGGTCCGAAAGCAGCCGCAGATTGGCTGGCGGAGTCGTCAATGAGTGCGCCACCGGACCGTCGCCTTCGCCGGTCAGCCCGTGACACGATCCACAATATTCGAGGTAAAGTTCGCGTCCCTGCCCAACCGCATCATCGGCTGCGCGGGCGGTCGAAGCGAAAATCAGCAGCACAAGGATAAGCGCGAAGGTCCATCGCAGCGTCAAGATCATCAGGGTTCTCCCGGCGTCAGGTTACTCTACGCGGGTGGTGAAGCAAAACCGCATCCGCCGCGGCCCGGGCTCGCTCACTTCATTGCCGGCGGGGCCTGATGCTGCAACTGGAACGCGATGAACAGCAAATAGGCTACGACCAGGAATCCGAGCAGCCATCTGGCGATGGGCGCCGCCCGGTTCACGAAGAGCGAAGCGGCATGACGCCGGCGCGAGCTTCGTTTCTGAAAAGTCGAGAGCGCGAGCAGAAAGACTATCAGCAGCGCGATCGCGGAGAGCAGCTCCGCGCTGACTTGTGCCGTGGACATGATGGCGAATCATACTCCCAATCCCGAACGATTGTACATTATGGGATCGCATCTGCCATGACAGCGAACTTGCCGCCGCCTAAGGCGGAGACCTTCGATTAGAATCCGCCGGCATATCTGGCTATGCTCGGTCCGCATCCGGCGAAAGCAACGCCGATCAAATGTAGCGATGGACGAGCGGGGAACGTCGAAGCACATGGCGGTCATTTCATCGACGTTGTCGGTTAGGGCGATGCGCGACATGGCGCTACGGGCATGGCGCTCCAAACGCGTATTCTCGATCACTCTGCTGGTGATCGCGGTGCTGCTCGGCGCTCGCTATCGCTTCCACAAGTTGCAGCGCTGGGACATGAATGATGCTGAGGGCAGTACATGGGCTGCCGTCATCGCGCCGAACGTTTGCGAAGTCGTCAGGACTTTCTGGCAAGTCGAATTCGGCGGCAAGCATCCCGCCTACGACCTCGTGCTGTACGAGTGGGTGCGCGCCTTTGGCGCCAGCCTGTTAGCGATGCGCGCGATGTCGGCGTTGCTGGGAACGATCGCGATCGTGCTGCTGTTTTTAGCCGTGCGCGAGGTCTCCCGCGCGCTGGAAGGAGAGGCGAGCGCCGAAAAAGGAGAGATAGCAGGCGCGTTCGCCGCACTGATCTTTGCGCTCAACATCACCCTCCTGATTTCGAGCCGCACGGCACGCGAGTTTTCGCTATTGATTGCGGTGGAACTGCTGCAAATCATCTTCTTCATGCGGGCTCAGCGTCGCGGCGTATTCGACGACTACCTCGGCCTCGCGATTTTTACCGCGCTGATGCTGCCGATCAATTACAGCGCGAGTTTCCTACTGCTCGCCGAAGCGCTGTGGCTACTGTGTCTGCTGGCGGCAAAACGGACGGGAGCGGCACGTGCCCTCCAGCTCAAAGTCTTTCGTCCCGGCTTTGCGGTATTGGCGGGCATGTCGCTGCTCATTCCGCTCCTTCCGGACGCGTACGCGACTTCGCGCGCCGGCATGGCGTGGATCGGGGCGAAGCTCATTAAGCCCGAGCCTAACTCATGGCCGTACACGGTCCTGCGCGACGCGGTTGGGGAGTCGGCGCTGTTCTGGATTGTTGCGGCCCTGATCGCCTTCGGCGTCTGGCGGCAATGGCGTACGGCGCTTCTGGTGCCGGGCTTCCTGGCGATTTGGACGGCGGGGCCGGTGCTGGCGGCATTCGCTGAGAGCCACATAACCCGGCCAATCGAAATGCCGCGCTACGTGATTATCGCCTTTGCCGGACTGTTCGCGTTCGCGGGCTTCGGGGCGGCCTGTGTACGCAGCACCGCCATACGCATCATCCTCGCGGCACTAATCATCGCTATGTCGATGCGGACCGCGGACCGTTTGCTCAAGCTCAAGGTCTCGCCCAACGGCGACTGGCGGAAAGCGGCCGCCGTCGCAGTCAAACATACCTCGCCTGGCGAGCAGATAGCGGTCTTCGCGCCCTACGACCTCTGGGTGGTGCAATTCTATCTGCCTTCGGAACGCCGCATCGCGGCCGTCCAAATGGATAG
This sequence comes from Candidatus Binataceae bacterium, assembly GCA_035500095.1. Taxonomy (NCBI): domain Bacteria; phylum Candidatus Binatota; class Binatia (SeqCode); order Binatales (SeqCode); family Binataceae (SeqCode); species Binataceae bacterium (SeqCode). The sequence goes on along the minus strand of DATJXN010000112.1, from coordinate 7,958 downwards.
CAACCCCATTCAGACCAAATGCGGCACGGCGCCGGTACTGATTTTCGACCAGCACACAAGGGCCATCCCACCGCAGATCGCGGCGATCAAGGCATGCTATCCGCGCGTGATCGCAAGCTTAAACCGAATCGAAGTGCGTGTGCGCTGATGTAGCGTCCCTTCGGCGCGTTGCGTATGAAGACGCGCCGCAGTCGCGGCGCGGGCTCATGCCTGGAGCAGCGCGGCAGAGCGGCTGGAGCAGCGCGGCAGAGCGGCTGAAGGACAGCGGGCGGCAGTGACCGGAATTCGCCATCGCCCGGGGCGGCGACTTTTCGATGAGATTCGCCGGGCAGACTCGCCGTTGCATCTGTTCTTGGGCTATTCTCATCCTCCGGGTTAAGCCGGATGCTCGTGAAAACTTTGTGGAGAGGGAAGATGCGGTTGCTGTTCGGTAGTCGCCCCGTAAGAGAGTTATGCATCTGGATGGTCGCCCTGCTGCTGCTCGCGAGTTGTGCTGCAGGCGCGCGCGCGGAGACCGGCGGCAAACAGGATTTCGAGCAGAATTGCGCCTCCTGCCATGGCAAGGACGGCAAGGGTCATGGAGAGGCGCTGTACGTCATTCCCGGAATCAAGCCGCCGGACCTCACGCTCCTCAGCAAGAACAGTGGAGGCGTATTTCCGGCGGAGCAGGTATATAAAGCAATCGACGGAAGATCGGGCATTCCCGCACACTCACGCATCGACATGCCCTTTTGGGGAACAACCTTGCAGGACCAAGGAAAGGAGTTTACCCCCGAGAGCGAAGCGAAGGTCAAGGCGCGGATCTCGAACATGGTCGCTTACATCAAGAGCATCCAGGAAAAATAGGCACTACCGACCCGCGAGAGTGAGCGAGGCCCACTTGAGCACACGGTCCTCATGGAGAAATAAGCGATGAAGACTCGCTTCCGAAGGATTCTGTGTCCGATCGATTTCGATCGGATCTCGATTCCCGCGCTCGAGCTGGCTGTCGGTATGGCCAAGCAGCACGGCGGCCGGGTCTATCTCTTTTACATCACGCCCAACGTTCCGACGGCCCGTCAGAGCGCCGAGATCAAGGCGCTCACGACTGACAGCCTGCGCAGCGTCGCGCGCAAATGGCTGCAGGGGAAGGTTCCTTATCAGATCATCGTGCGTTCCGGCGCGCCCGTCTCAGGCCTGCTCAAGGCCGAGGAGGAGCTGTCGATCGATCTGGTCGTGATGGCGACGCACGGACGCACCGGCAAGAAGCATACGCTGCTCGGCAGCGTTACCGAGCAGGTGGTGCGCCGGTCGATCTGCCCGGTTCTCACCATCCGGCCAATGTAAACGGGCGGGACCGCTGGCTATCGGTCGGCGCTGCCGGGAAGCCTCTGAAAACCGGCAACCGGCGACCTGGCCGAACGGCCATCGGTTTGACCTGCGCGGCCGGCCCGCCTTTTTTACGGTCGACCTCAGGAAGGCGGTAGGGGGCCCTTCGTCTCGTCGAGGCATCTGGTCGGCGGGATGGCTTGCGCCAGACGCCGGCGCCGATTTGGATACTTCGCCTGGTTGGCCTGTTTGAGATGGCGCTTGTAATTTGCTTGCCAGGTGGCGGCGGCCTTTTCGCAGGCCTCGATCGTTGGAAAGCCGGTCTTGATCGTGCGCGGCTCCGGCTCAGTGACGATCAGCGCCCATCCGACCAGCGCGAGCGTGGCGAGATGGTATCGGCTCATGCAAGGCGTGTTAGCAAATGCGAGCGGAAAAGCAAAAGTGATCTGGGTCCGTACGGCGCGCGCGCGCGCACAATGATTCGAGGAATTGGACTGGGACGAGCGAGGATGCTAGGGAGAATGGCAGGGGACAATAGCGGTGGATGACCGCGATATGCGCTCCAATCTTTTGCGGTACCCGCCTTGGGTCCTGATGTTATTTCTCCTGCTGGCCGGTTGTGCGACTGCGGACAGGGATGCCGCGAACTTCAAACAAGCGCAGAAGCTCCGCCAGAATGCGCTGTTGGCGGCGCGTCAAGGCGATACCGCGACCGCCCTCGAGGACATAAACCAGGCACAGATATTGGAGCCGCTGGCGACAAGATCTCCGGGCCTAAGGCCGCCGCCGCTCAGCGGGCCCGAGCATCGGCCGATAGCGCCCGCCGGCGGCCAGACGACAACCTGCAACAACGTCGGCATCAACCGTTTTTATTGCTTCTGACCCGCCCCGGTTCCGGGACGCAGGTCGGCGCTCCGGCGCGGCCTTGCGTCAGTCGATAGATTCTACTGTCAAGAGAGATTCTTATATCCAGAGGGTGGGGCCGGAAGGTTACGGCGCCGCTTATTGGGGGCCGAGAGGGCTGGCCTTACGCGGCCAACGCTGAGAACGGCCGGAATCGAAGCCTGGCCCGATTGAAGAGGAAGATTGGAAGCTACCAGGAGATGACGTTCGTCATTACGTACCAGAGGGCGACGAGCCCTGCCGCCATGAACACGAACATCCTGACGTTTTCCCAGAAATGACCTTCGTTGAAGGCCGTCTTTCTTTTCATTTCGAGGGTCCCTCGCGTCCCATACGTCGCGCCGGTTACTGTTTCGACGGATTTCTCGAGTCTATACTATTCTGAGGCGCGAGGGCAGCCCTTTAGCATCGTTTCCAAAGGCGACCATCCAGCCTCTCGCGTCCAAGCTAACTATGAGGCGCGGCCGACTGGGGACTTTCCAGGGTGCGGTTTACGCTGCGATGTCGCCGAGCCGGGGATCCGGGCGCTTTTTCAGCGCCGTATAGGTCGCGACACCCTCGATGCACTTGCGGCGCGGCGGTACGAAGACGCCGTCAAAGTCGGCAGGGCGCCCCGTGAGAGCCCTGTAAGTAACGACCGCCTCGACGTGCTGGAGGCTGGCTGGCGCGAAGTAGCCGTCAAAGTCAGCGGGACGCTCAGTGAGCGCGGTGTAAATGCGCGGCTCATCGGCTACCACGGACACATCATACGCCGCGGTGCCCGACATGACAGATACGATCGTCGCTTTTGAGCTATCGATCTCCAAAGTGGTGTGGTCCATTTTCATATCCTCCGAAAGCTTACCGCATTCGCGAAAGTTCTTTCGCATTGGGTATAGAGCAAGCACGATACCAACAAGACAGTGCTCTCGAATTGCTCGTACAATTGAAGGTGAATTCGGCGCCGCGGCCGCTTGCTCCTCCTCGAATGTCCGAACGATTGCAATTATGAGACAGACACCGCTGGGCTATCCGCGAGAGCGGGCGTTCGTTAGTGAGACAGCGAAAAGAATAAAGACGCGGGAAGGAGAAAAACTAAGGCGAGGAAATCAAGCGATCGGCTGGCTACGCCGCGACGCGGCTGGAAAGCGGCGTTCGAGCCGCAGTCCAGCCGCTCGCCGCCGCTACTGCGCGATCCATCCTCCGTCAACTGCCATCGGCAGCCCGGTCACGAATGACGACGCGTCAGAGCACAGCCATAACACAGCCTCGGCGATCTCCTCCGGCTTGCCCATCCGGCCCACCGGTTCGGCGTTCTCGAGGTCTTTCTCCGTGTAGGTCTCGAGCGTGCTCGCGTCGAGCATCCTCGCGACCATCGGCGTCCGGATCACACCCGGGCAGACGGCGTTGACGCGGATACCTTTCTGCGCATACTCGAGCGCCGCCGTCTTGGTCATCATTACGACGCCGCCTTTGGACGCGTTGTAGGCGACCAGTCCGCGAAATCCGACCAGGCCAGCTACCGAGGCGGTGTTCACGATCGCGCCGCCGCCGTGCTTGAGCATCTCCGGGATTTCATACTTCATGCACAACCACACGCCCTTTAGGTTGATCGCGATGACGCGGTCAAAATTCTCCTCGGTGCATTCGGCCGTGACGGCCATGCGGCCCTCGATACCCGCATTGTTGTGCGCGCAATCAAGGCGTCCCCAGGTCTGCACGACCTTGTTAACCATCGTTTCGACCGGTTTGGCGCTCGAGATATCGGCGTGGATGAAAATCGCCTCGCCGCCCGCAGCGCCGATCTCGCGCGCGGTGCGCTCGCCGCCTTGCGCCACATAGTCCGCGACGGCGACCTTCGCGCCCTCGCGCGCGAACGCCATCGCGGTCGCCCTGCCGATACCTGACCCGCCGCCGGTGACCAGCGCGACTTTGCCTTTGAAATTTGCAGCCATCGATGCTTTGCCTCCCGCCTCTTCATCCCGCCAATGGCGCGTTTAATCAAGGGACGCACGGGTTGTCTGCCGGAGGAACCCTCTTTAGTGAAAATCAGCACTACAAAGGCCGGCACAGATGAGATTGGGCCGCAGAAGGATGCAACGAAGGTAATTATCCGGAGAAATACTGCCCATCAAAGCTAATTGAAGATGAGTTAATCTATCCAATGCGAAATAATTTGCAGTTAAATAGTGAATTCAGCAGATTTATTATGGAATCGCCTTATTATATCTGTTACAAAGCTGTACTAGATGTTTAGACAAGCAAATAGCGCTCTTGATTTCTTTGCGGTCGCCGTCGTCGACCTCCTCATAGAGCCTACTGGCTCAACACTTCCAGTCAACTTTTGCGGCAACCGTACTAGGGAGAGATAGATGTCCTGGCTCAAGAAGATTGTTTCCACGATTGGCGGGCAAAAGATTGAGAAGACGGCGGAAGCCGTTCTTGAGGCTATGCCCACAGTGCAATGCGCGACCGCAGCGTCTGCCGCAGTGGCTGAGGCGCCGAGCAACTCTGACGACGAAGCGGCTGATGAAGGCACGAAGCAGCGGCGTTACTTCGTCAAGAAGGGCCTCTTCGTCGACAATGAGGAAGAGCGTGCGGCGGCGCACAAGGTCCAGGCAGCTTCCGAGGAAGTTCCCGACAAGCGTCCCGTCGCTCTCAAGGAGCTCTTTCCCAAGCTCTCGCTCCGCTGAGAGACCGCGGCGGCCGTCCTCGATCACTGCGGATCGCGGCGCCTCGTGACGGTCTCGCGGTCCGCGCCGTCGCCGGCACCTTTGCTGTCGAGCACGCCTTGTCCTTGACAGGCGGGCGGTGAAATTAACAAACCAGATCGGTATATGATCTCGTCCGCTCGGGCCTCGCGGCCCGGACGAGGAGGATCCTACGATGTCTACCGATCATGCTCCGGACCCGGCGGCGGTCCGGGCGCGCCTGAGCCATCCCGTCGTCGATTCCGACGGTCATTGGCTCGAATTCGCGCCGGACATTTGCGAGTACCTCGAGCGCGTCGCGGGACGCGGTGCGGCTGAAGCCTTCAACTCGCGCAACGGGCGAGTTGCGCGCGACCTCGAACTTACCGTCGAGCAACGCCGCGACCTGCGGCGTCCGCAGCAGGGATGGTGGACGTTCCCGACGCGCAACACGCTCGATCGGGCGACCGCGATGGTGCCGCGGCTGCTCTACGAGCGGCTCGACGAGCTCGGGCTGGACTTCTGCATCCTTTATCCCACGACCGGCCTCGCCGTCCCTTTCATCAGCAACGACGAGCTGCGCCGCGCGGCCTGTCGCGCTTTCAACATGTACGCAGCCGAACAGTTCGCGCCGTATGCCGACCGGCTGACGCCGGCAGCGGTGGTCCCGATGAACACGCCGGCCGAGGCGATCGAGGAGCTCGAGCGCGTCAAAGCGCTCAAGCTGAAGGTGGTCGTGATGTCGAGCGTGATCAAGCGGCCGATCCCGGCGGCGGCGCGCCGCTCGCCCGAGCTCGCGCGCTACGCGACCTGGTTCGACATGTTCGGCCTCGACAGCGAATATGACTACGACCCGGTCTGGGCGAAATGCGTGGAGCTCGGGATCGCGCCGACCTTTCATTCGAGCGGGCGGGGCTACGGGATGCGCGTGTCGGTGTCGAATTTCACCTACAACCATATCGGGCATTTCGCGGTCTCGGCCGAGGCGGTGTGCAAGGCGCTGTTCCTGGGCGGCGTGACGCGGCGCTTTCCTGCGCTGAAGGTCGCGTTCCTCGAAGGCGGCGTCGGATGGGCCTGCAATCTGTACGCGGACTTGATCGGGCATTGGAAAAAGCGCAACGCCCGCGCGCTTGCCGAAGTCGATCCGGTCAATCTCGATCGCGGGCGCCTGGCCGAACTGTTCGGGCGCTACGCGGCGCCGCGATGGAACGAGCAGCTTGAGCACTGGACACCCGAGGGCGAGGGCGGAATGCCGGCGATGCCGGGGGCGGGGCGCTACGACGATTTCGCCGCGTGCGGAATCGAGCGCGCCGAGGACATCCGCGATCTCTTCTGCCGCAACTTTTATTTTGGCTGCGAGGCCGACGATCCGATGAACGCGTGGGGCTTCAACGCGCGGGTCAATCCATACGGCGCGAAGGTCAAGACGCTGTTCGGCTCCGACATCGGACATTTCGACGTGCCCGACATGCGCGAGGTCCTGCCAGAGGCGCGCGAGCTTGCCGACGACGGCCTCATCACGGAACGGGACTTCCGCGATTTCGTGTTCGCCAATCCGGTCGAATTCTGGGGCGGGATGAATCCGGATTTCTTCAAGGGTACGCGGGTCGAAAAGGAAGCGGCGGCGGTCCTCGGGGGAGCTCGCGCTTGAAGATTCCGCTTGCGCTTGTTGGCAGCGCCGGCGCCGGCGCGTAAGGTTTACGCTCGCCGTCAAGAAGGACCGAAGGATTAATGAAAGTATCGCTCTTCTATCTTCCGTCGGTGGGCAACAAGGCCCAGGTCGAAAAAGGGATGGTCGGTCTGCGCGGCGAGCTTTACGATCAGATGCTGCGTGAGGTTTCCGAGCAGGCGCGCCTCGCCGACGATCTCGGCTACGACTCGATTAGTTTCACCGAGCATCACTTCCACGCCGAAGGCTTCGAGCTCTCCAACAATCCCGTGCTGCTCGATCTCTATATCGGGATGCAGACCAGGCGCCTGCGCGTCGGCCAGCTCGGCATCGTGCTGCCCGCCAACAACCCGATTCGTGTGGCCGAGGATATCGCGATGCTCGACCACATGACCGGCGGGCGCGCCAACGCCGGCTTCGCCCGCGGCTACCAGCGCCGCTGGGTCGATATCATGGCCCAGCAGACCCACGGCATCCACGGCGCCCAGCCGCATCAGCACGACGAGATCGACGCCGCCAATCGCGCCGCGTTCGAGGAATGCTTCCGCATCATCAAGGCCGCATGGACCGACGACATGCTGAGCTACCAGGGCAAGTACTGGCGCGTGCCGCCGGGCGAGACGCCGTGGGCGATCGAGGCCACGACGAAGTGGGGCAGGGGCGTCGAGGACGGCATCGTCAAGGCGGTGAGCGTGGTGCCTAAGCCTGTGCAGAAGCCGCATCCGCCGATTTTCCAGCCCTTCGCGTCGTCGGAGCGGAGCATCCGATGGTGCGCGCAGGAAGGTGTGACCGCGGTGATTCCGCCGCTCTTCCCGGCTTTCGAGCGGCAGTTGTGCGACATCTATGGGGAGGTCTCGGGGCGCGCGCCCGGCGAGGGGATGGGCGTGCTGCGCGATATCATCATCGCCGACACCGATGCGGAAGCGCACGCGATCTGGCATGAGAGCGGATATTTCTGCGGACGCGAATGGTTCCTCCCGTTCGGGTTTGCCAAGGGGCTGGAAGATCCGAAGACCGGCGAGACGCCTGATCTCTTCGACAACGGCCTTGCGCTGGTCGGCACGGTCGACACGGTGACGCGCCAGGTCGAGCAGCTGCTGAAGCGGCTGCCGGTCTCGTGGATCTTTGCCTGGATGTACAACGGTTTGATGGCGCACGACCGGCTGATGAAGACGATCGAGCTCTTTGCGACCAAAGTCCTGCCGCGGGTCGCGAACGCGGGCTGAGCGATCGTCGCTGCGCCGTCGAGTTTTCCGGCGGATGTCTAACTAATTTCCGGTGCAAAAGTGATTTTCCCGGTTGAGGGCGTAGCTTCGCGCGGAAACGCGCGAAGCACAACCGGGGCTGTTCAGGGTTTCGCCGCAGTGATCAGGACCCAGAGATTATTGCTGAGCACGCCCCAGCCAACC
>DATJXN010000111.1 GCA_035500095.1 Candidatus Binataceae bacterium | reverse complement strand
TGACCTTGTCCTGGTTGGCGTACTTGGGCGCGGTGCCGTGAGTAGCCTCGAAGATCGCATGGCCGGTGACATAGTTGATGTTGGCGCCCGGCGCGATCCCGAGTCCGCCGACCTGGGCCGCGAGCGCGTCGGAGAGATAGTCGCCGTTGAGATTCATCGTCGCCACGACGTCGAAATCCTCGGGGCGCGTCAGCACCTGCTGCAGCGTGATATCGGCGATATTGTCGCGGACCAGGATCTGCCCGGCCGGCGGCTTACCGTCACATTCGTCCCAGGTGACCGCCCTGCCCTTGTACTCGCGCCGCGTGAGCTCGTAGCCCCAGTCGCGGAACGCGCCCTCGGTGAACTTCATGATGTTGCCCTTGTGCACCAGGGTCACGCTCTTGCGCTTGTGCGCGATGGCGTAGTTGAGCGCCGCGCGGATGAGCCGCTCGGAGCCCTCGCGCGAGATCGGCTTGATCCCGATGCCCGAGGTGTTGGGGAAGCGAATCTTGGTGACCTTCATCTCCTCGATCAGGAACTTGATCACTTTCTTCGCCTCGGGCGATTCGGCCTCCCATTCGACGCCGGCGTAGATGTCCTCGGTATTCTCGCGGAAGATGACGGCGTCAAGCTTCTCGGGATTCTTAACCGGGCTCGGCGTGCCCTTGAAGTAGCGCACCGGGCGCAGGCAGACGTAGAGGTCGAGCAACTGGCGTAGCGCCACGTTGAGCGAGCGAATCCCGCCGCCGACCGGCGTGGTCAGCGGCCCCTTGATGCCGACCAGGTATTCCTTGAAGGCCTCGACGGTTTCGTCGGGCAGCCAATTATTGAACTGGTTGAAGGATTTCTCGCCCGCCCAGACTTCCATCCACGCGATCTCGCGCTTGCCGCCGTAAACCTTTTTGAGCGCGTTGTCGAAGACGTATTGCGAGGCGCGCCAGATGTCCGGCCCGGTGCCGTCGCCCTCGATGAACGGAATGATCGGCCGCGACGGCACCTTGAGCTGGCCGTCCGCCCCCATCGTGATCTTCTCGCCGTTGCTCGGAACCTTGATCATCTTGAACGCCATCTGTATTTGACACCCGCCTCTGGAGGATAATTTCGCGCCGCCGCTTGCCGCCCGCGAATTGCGGGCGCGTGCTATCCGGCAAGCAAACCCAAGTCATATAGCAAACGACCGGCGCCGCGGGCAAAGCGCCCGCGCGCATGGCCGACCGGCTGACCATCCGCGCCAGCCATTGCTATAGTGCCCGAACGGACGGCGCGCGAGCAGCGGCTTCAAGCGCAGTATCGCAACGGAGAGACGATATGGATTTCAGTTACACCCCGGAGCAGGAGGCCTTTCGCTCGCGCCTGCGCGATTGGCTGGAAAAGACCTCGGGCGAACTCTTCGGCCGGCGAGGCGACGGGATGGGCGCTTCGACCGCGAGCCTGCTCGACGTCGGTGACGACGCGAAATGGCGCGGCCTGCTCGAATATCATCGGCGCCTCTACGACGCCGGCTACGTCGCGCTGCACTGGCCGAAGCAATGGGGCGGCGGCGGCGCTTCGCTCATCGACCAGGCAATCTACCAGGACGAAGTGTTGCGCCTGGGCCTGCCGCTTTACGGCGCCAATCAGCTTGCGATCGATCGCATCGGCCCGACCATCATCCTGCTCGGCACCGAGCAGCAGAAGGAGCGCTATCTCGCAAAGATGCTCACCGGCGAGGAGATCTGGTGTCAGGGCTACTCCGAGCCCAATTCCGGCTCCGACCTCGCGAGTCTGCAGACCCGCGCCGTGCTCGAGGGCGATTCATTCGTGGTCAACGGCCAGAAGGTCTGGACCAGCCTCGCGCAGCGCGCCCACATGCAGGTGCTGCTGGTGCGCACTGACCCCGCGGCGCCCAAGCACAAAGGAATCTCCTACCTGCTGGTGGACATGAAAAGCCCCGGGATCACGGTCCGCCCGCTGATGCAGATAACCGGCGAGTCGGGATTCAACGAAGTATTCTACGACAACGTCCGCGTACCCAAAGAGAACCTGGTCGGTGAGCTCAACCAGGGATGGCAGGTGTCGATCGCGACTCTGATGTGGGAACGCGCGTCGGGCGGCACGCGCCATCCGGTCGAGCGCACGATCAACGAGCTAATCGAACTGTCGCACGGGATCGAATTCGAGGGGCTGCCCGCGAATCGCCATCCTTACGTTCGCCAGAAACTCGCGCAGTTCGCGATTGAATCGCGATGCCTGCGGCTTAGCCGCTATCGCGGACTGACCGCTCAACTCAAGGGCAAGGTGCCGGGGGCCGAGACCTCTTTCGGCAAGCTGTTCGCAACCGAACTCAACCTGCGCGTCGCGATGTTCGCGGACGAACTGCTCGGAGCCTACGGCGCGCTGATGAAGGAATCGGTCGGAGCGATCGAGGGCGGGCGCTGGGCGATGCGCACGCTGGCGGCGCGCGGGCTTACGATCGCGGCGGGCTCGAGCGAGATCCAACACAACATCATCGGCGAGCGGGTCCTGAAATTGCCCAAAGGGTAATTTTTGCGCGGCACACGAACGGCACCGCCGCCCGGGCGATGCCGTTCGTGCGTGATCGGCGTACCAACCTATGCACGCCGCTTCTCCAGGCGTTGCGCCTGAAGCCGCTTTGCAAGATCGGCCATGGCTACGATGCATGCCCTAGCCCTTGCACGTAGGAAAGGAATTTCTGCTGCAAGGCGCTATCCGTTTTGACTAGCTGAAGGACAGCATTGTACTCCTGCGGGTCCATCCCCTCCTGTTTCACCGCTTCGACCTTCGCAGACTCGCTCTGAGTCGCCAACTGCTCCTTCCGGGCGGTGTCGTCGGTGCTGCTGATTTCCTGCTGCGCCTTTTCCGCTATATCCCGCACCTTCACATACGCGGCCGCGGTGCGTTTCAACGTTGCATCATCGATGGTGCGAGGACTCGCCGCGTCGGCCTGCGCATAAAGCGCGGCGACGCTTCGCGCCGAGCTTCTGTTTGCCACGATCATAGCCGACGACGGTAATGTGATGGTCATGGCGAAGACCGTCGCGCAAACGGCGATCGCGCAGGGTTTGAATAGCATGCGAAAAATCCTCCCTTTCGATGAAACCGCTTTGTATGGAGCGGCTCTGCCGAGCGGGTCCAAAAAACATGCCGCCGGGCGCCGAAGGATCCTCGTGCAAAGGCCGCGGTTTTTTAGGTCGCATGCAGGATGTTCACGACGAAGGTGGAAATCTTGGGCGATGGCGGAACCTTTTTTACAAATCGGGACGTTCGGGGTTGAAGCTCTTGTCTCCAGTTAAAATCGAGAGCAAACCAATCGAGGAACTCCGTCATGAATCAATCAATCGTTCCCGCCGAATGGGGCCCGCGCGGACGCGGCGCCGAGATCAGCTACACCATCGTCGATTCGCCGTTCGGTCGGATGCTGGTTGCGGTGACCGCGCGCGGGATCTGCGCCCTTTCGGTGCATCACTCCGACGCGTTCCAGGAGAGCGAGCTCAGGCGAGATTTTCGCGAGGCCAAAGTATCCCGCGACGACGCCGCCGCGGGTCCCGCCGCGGATGCCGTGCTGCGCTACCTCGGCGGCGAAACTACGCGATGCGAGGCGGCGCTTGAGGTTAGCGGAACTCCGTTTCAGCTGAGTGTATGGCGCGAGTTGTGCGCCATCCCCGAGGGCGCGACAAAGAGTTACGGCGAGATCGCGGCCCGTATCGGACGGCCGTCGGCGGCGCGCGCCGTCGGCCACGCCAACGGATCGAACCCGGTGTCGATTCTGATTCCGTGCCATCGCGCCATCGGCGCCAATGGCAAGCTCACGGGTTATCGATGGGGCCTCGAGACGAAGAAAAAGCTGCTCGCGTTCGAGCAGACCCGCGCCGGGCGCGGCGTATTCCATCAGCAGAACCATCCGGGCTAATCTCTGCGAGATCAGAAAACGCCGGAGCGCGCTGGAAGGTCACCGATGGACGTCAAACTGAGGGAAGGCAGAATCGATGACGCGCAGGCCTGCGGCATCATCGCCTACGAGGCCTTCAAAACGATCGCCGAGGAGCACAACTTTCCGCCCGACTTTCCCGATCCCGAAAGCGCCATCATGGTCCTGTCCTTCGTGCTGGCAAATCCGGGGTTCTACAAAGTGGTCGCCGAACTCGACGGGCGCATCGTCGGCAGCAACGTTCTCGACGAGCGCAGTCCGATCGCCGGCATCGGGCCGATAACCGTCGATCCCGCGGTTCAAGACCGCGCGATCGGGCGGCGCCTGATGCAGGCTGCGATGGAACGCGCCGCCGCGCGCCGCTTTCCCGGCGTGCGGCTCGTCCAGTCGGCCTATCATTGCCGCTCGCTCAGCCTTTACACCAAGCTGGGTTTCGACTCGCGCGAACCGCTGAGCGTCTTTCAGAGTGCGCCGCTTAAGCTTTCTATTCCCGGATACGCCGTGCGGCCGGCGCGCGAAAACGACCTTGAGGAATGCGCCCGGCTATGCGTTCGCGTCCACGGCCATAATCGCACCGGCGAGTTGCGCGAGGCGCTCAGGCCGCGGCACGCCGCCGTCGTCGAACGCGCGGGCCGTATCAGCGGCTACACTTCCGCGATCGCTTTCTTCGGCCATACCGTCGGCGAGACGAATGAGGACGTCGAGGCGCTGATCGGCGCAGCGGACTCATTCGGCGGCCCTGGATTTCTCGTCCCTACGCGCAACAACGAGCTGATGCGCTGGTGCCTGGGCAAAGGGTTACGGATCGTTCAACCGATGACCCTGATGACGACGGGTTTGTATAACGAACCGGTCGGCGCGTATCTGCCGTCCGTGCTGTTCTGAGCGGATACGCTCGTCGCCTTGTCCGCGAGCGAGCCGGGCTGGAATCATGTCCCCTGGATCGGCGCGGCCCAGCGGCCGAAAATCGTCTCGGCGATTTTGCCGAGGCCGGGGAGATGGCGCGGCGCCGACGCCAGGATCTCGTCGCCGTCGATTCCCACCCGCTTGAGCCCCTCGCCGAACTCCCCGACCAGCGCCGCGACGATCTGCTGCGTCATCTCCGCATGGAACAGGAGTCCCCAGGCGTTGTCGCCGTAGCGATAGCCCTGAACCTCTGTAAGCTCGGAGGAAGCGAGCGGGATCGCGCCTGCCGGAAGATCGAAGACATCGCTGTGCCAGTGGCAGGCGACGAATTCCTCCGGAAGCCCGCCCAGCAGCCGGTCGTTTCGAGCCTCGGCGCGCAGCCGCACGGGATACCATCCGATCTCCCGATGCGCGGCCCGCCGGACGTTCGCCCCGAGCGCGGCCGCGAGCAACTGGCTGCCGAGACATATGCCTAGCACCGGGCGGCCCGCCTTGAGCGCACTTTGGATCAGCGCAATCTCGGCGCGCAGGTAGGGATAGCGGTCGAGCTGGTAAACCGCCTCTGGCCCGCCCATCACGATGAGCCCGCCCGCGCCTTTCATGTCGGCGGGAATCGGATGGCCGCCGAAGACGCGCACGTATTGCCATGCGAGCGCCGCCGACTCGAGCGCGTCGGCGATCGCGCCCAGATTCTCGGCCGGATGATGCTGCAGCACCCAGACTTTCGCCATCGGAGGTTCCCCCGCTCAAGTGTACCGGCGAGAGAGCTCCGAGACAAAAGAGCGATCGGCTGCGCTTGGCCAGCGAGCAAAACCAAGTTGATGGAATTGCACAGGCAGATTACGCTTTCGCTTAGGCGCTGCATGGCGCACGTCGCGGGCGCCGCGCCGTCGCGCACGACAGCACCTCGGAGGAATTCCCGCCATGAGCTTCATCGGCCTTCGCGAACAGACGGTCCACGGCGCGAAAAACATCGCGGACGCCCGCGCGCGCCATCAATGGAAAATCCCGGCCGACTACAACGTCGCCGTCGATTGTCTCGACCGCCACGCCGATCTCCGCGACAAGCCGGCGCTCCACTACGAAGATGACGAAGGGCGCGTCGAGACCTACACCTTCGGCAAAATGGCCGAGCTTAGCCGGCGCTTCGCCAACGCGATGGCGGGCCTGGGAATCGAGCGCGGCGACGTCGTCGCGGTCCATCTGCCGCAGCGGCCGGAGACTGCGATCGCGCACATGGGACTCTATCGCATCGGCGCGATCGCGCTGCCGATTTCCAGGCTGTTCGGCCCCGACGCGCTCAAGTACCGGCTCAACAACAGCGCGGCGAAAGCGATCCTGCTCGAACCCGAGAGCGTCGAGAAGCTCGATCCGATTCGCAAGGACGTCGCCGCGCTGCGCCATGTGATCGTCACCGGCGCGAGCAAGGGCGCCCTCGCCTTCGACGATCTGATCGCCAGGGGCTCCGACCAGTTCAGGATGGGCCGGTCGCACGCCGAAGACCCGATCCTGCTGATGTACACTTCGGGCACCACCGGCGATCCCAAGGGCGTTCTGCACGCCGCGCGCTACGTGCTGGGCCACAACGGGATCGACTACTCTTATAATTTCCTGCGCCCGGGCGACCTCTACTACAGCGCGGCCGACTGGGCGTGGGCGGGCGGCCTGCTCGACGGTCTGCTCGCGATCTGGCCCTACGGAATCCCGGTGCTGGCTTACCGCAGCAAGGCCCGGTTCGATCCCGACGTAACGCTCAAACTGATCGAGAAATACGGCGCAACCGTCGGACTTTATCCGCCGACCGCGCTCAAGGCGCTCCGCGAAGTCAAAAACCCGCGCGAAAAGTATCGCGAGCTTCGCCTGCGATGCATCGTGAGCGGCGCCGAGCCGGTCAGCCCCGAACTTGCACGATGGGTTGACGAGCAGCTCAAGGTCGAATTCAATCAGGCCTTCGGCCAGACCGAGGCCAACTACTTCATCGGCAACTGCACGGCGCTCGAAAAGGCCAGCCTCGAGCCGCTCGGCAAGGCCTATCCCGGCCACGAGGTCGCGGTGGTCGATCCTCTAACCGGCATACCGGTTAAAAACGGCGAAACAGGTGAGATCGCGATCCGCATCGACGACCCGGTGGTTATGAAGGAGTACTGGAAGAATCCGTCGGCGATGGCCGAGAAGTTCGTCAACGGATGGTGCGTCACCGGCGACAACGGCCACATGGACGATCAAGGCTACGTCTATTTCCAGGGCCGCTCGGATGACGTCATCAAGACTTCTGGCTACCGCGTCGGGCCGGCCGAGGTCGAGGCCAAGATTATGGAGCATCCGGCGGTTGCCTCGTGCGCGGTGGTAGGAATACCGGACGAACGGCGCGGCCAGTCGATCAAGGCGTTCATCAAGCTGCTGCCAGGCCATCATCCCTCGCAGCACATGATCGACGAGATTCAGAACCACGTGAAGACGCGCCTTGCGGCGCATGAATATCCGCGCGAGTTCGAGTTCCTCGACGACTTTCCGGTGACGGTCACGGGCAAGATCAAGCGCCGCGATTTGCGCGAGCGCGAAATCCAGCGCCTTGCACTGGCGAAGAAGGGTCAATGAAGCGGCCGGCCGACGTTGAGACCGAGACCGCGCCAGGCTGCTATTTCCGCGCGGGGTTTGCTTCAAACGGCACAACGCGGTAAGGAACCGGATCGCTTCACCTTATCGGCGAGAGGAGCAGGAGCACTTATGGCAGCCACAAAACCGGTACCCTTCAGCGAGCTTCTGAAAGACGCGCCCAAGAACTGGGGCCGCTTCGGAGCCAATGATGAAATCGGCGCGCTCAACTTCCTGACCAGCGCCGAGGTCCTGCGCGGTATCCGCGCCGTCAAGCAAGGCAAGGTCTTCACCCTGGGTGTGCCGGTTGCGCGGCCGGGCGGCGACCCGCTCTATCCCTCGCGTTCGCAGCCGATTCGCACCAACGCGATGGACAAGGGCTTCTATATCAGCGGCAAGGCGACGCCGTTTCCGGGCGGGATGGAATACGCCGACGACGTGATCACGATGTACCTGCAGGGCACGACCCAGTACGACGCGCTGGGGCACGTCTGGCATGGCGACACGATCTACAACGGCTACGACGCCAAAACCACGATCGGCAGCCTCTCGAAGTGCTCGATCCAGCCGATCGCCGAGCATGGCGTGGTCGGGCGCGGCGTGCTGATCGACGCGGCTCGCTTCAAGGGCAAGGAGAGCCTGGACGCCGGCGAGCGCATCACGCTCGACGACATGCTGGCCGCGGCCAAGAAGCAGAACTCGCCGATCGAAAAGCACGACATCATCATCATCCACACCGGATGGCTCAAGCGCTTCTACGACAAGGGCGTCGAGGGCATCTTCCCCAAGGGCGTGTTCAACGAACCGGGGCTGGGATATAGCGTCGAGTTGGCCAAGTGGTTCCACGAGATGGAGATTCCGTCGGTCGGCAGCGATACGATCGCGACCGAGCAGACCCATCACGAGGAGAGCGGCACGATGATCCCGCTGCACATGGCGCTGCTCCATTACCAGGGCGTGATCTTCAACGAAATCGACTGGACTCACGACCTCGCCGAGGACTGCGCCAAGGACGGCCAGTACACGTTCCTGTTCGTGGGCGCTCCGCTGAAGGTGGTCGGCGGGGCGGGTTCACCGGTCAACCCGATCGTAATAAAGTAGGACCATGAGCACAGCCAAAGACCCGCGCGGAATTGGCGCGCTCCGGGTGGTCGAATGCGGCCAGGGTGTATCGGCCGCCTTCGGGGCGAAGATGATCGCCGACCTGGGCGCGGAAGTAATCAAGGTGGAGCCCCCGGGCGGCGATCTGACGCGCCGCCGAGGCCCGTTCCCGGCGGACCAGCCCGATCCCGAAAAGAGCGGGCTCTTCGTTTACCTCAACGCCAACAAGCGTGGCGTGACAGCCGATCTGACCAGGCCCGAGGGACGCGACCTGCTCGCGCGCCTGCTCGAGAAGGCGGACATCTTTATTCACAACGTGCCGCCCTACGAGCGCGCGAGCCAGGGCCTCGACAGTGCCGCGCTCTGCGCGAAGTACCCGGGACTGATCGTCGCTACGATCTCGATGTTCGGCGACCGCGGGCCGCGCGCCAACTGGCGCGGCTACGAGCTCAACGCCTCCAATGCCGGCGGCTGGGCGTACCTCAGCCCCGGAGCGTCGCCCTACCCCGAGTTGCCGCCGCTCAAGCCCTTCGGCGCGCAGTGCGATTTCCAGGGGGGCGCGCACGCCGCCCTGACGGCAATCGCGGCGATGCGCCACAAGGTGAAAACCGGCGAGGGCCAGGCTATCGACGTCTGCGAGCGCGAAGCGATCGCGGCGATGCTCGAGATGAATTTCATGCACTGGACCTATGCCGGACGCGAAACCTCGCGCCTGGGCTCGCGCGCACTCGGCCCGTGGTTCCTCGCCGACTGCCAGGACGGCAAGGTCTTCGTCCTCGCGGTCGAAGAGCATCAGTGGCAGAGCCTGGTCAAGCTGATGGGCAATCCCGAGTGGGCCAGCGAGGAGATCTTCAAGGATCGCGTCTCGCGCGCCCAGAACATGGACGCGCTGAAGGCGTTGATGAGCGAGTGGATATCCGGATGGAAAGTCACCGACCTGTACAAGGCGGCGCAGGAGGCGCGGATCCCGTTCGCTCCGGTCAACACGATGCGGCAGATGTATGAAAGCGACCATCTCAAGGAGCGCAAATTCTTCGTGCCGCTGGAACAGCCGGGGATGGGCAAGCTGACGGTGCCGGGCGCGCCCTCGCAGTACGGGAAGATCAAGTGGTCGCTCAGGCGGCCGGCGCCGCACCTCGGCCAGCACACCGAGGAAGTTTTCTGCGGCGAGTTCGGGGTGCCGCGCGATCAACTGGCGAAGCTCAAACAGACAGGTGTGGTCTGAGATCCGCGAGGTTCGCGCAGAGCTGACGTTAGCAAGCTGAGACGTTGCTGGAGAGTATCTTATGGCCGATTCACCTTTGAGCGGCGTGCGCGTTCTGGATTTTACCTGGGCATGGGCCGGACCGTTCTGTACTCAGACGCTCGCCCATCTCGGCGCCGAAGTCATCCGGATCGAAAGCACGCTCAGGCCGTGCGTCACACGGATGCTGCCGCCGTTCGCCGACAGCCAGCCCGGACCCAATCGCGCGGGCTACTTCAATCAGTACAACCAGGGCAAACGCAGCATCCTGCTCGACCTGCAGAAGCCCGAGGCGGTCAAGCTCGCCTATCAGTTGGTGAAGCACTGCGACGTGGTGGCCGACAACTTCGCCGCCGGCGTAATCGGCAAGCTCGGCTTCAGCTATGAGAAGCTGCGCGAGATCAAACCCGACATCATCCAGATTTCGATGTCCGGTTACGGCCAGAACGGCCCGTTCCGCCGCTACGTCGGCTACGGACCGCCGGCCTCGGCACTCTCCGGACAATTCTGGCTGACCGGCTATACGGGCGGCGACCCTTCCGAGATCGGCGTCTCGTATCCCGATCCCAACGCTGGCGTGATGGGCGCGTATGCGATCATCGCCGCCCTGCTCCATCGCGACCTGACCGGCGAAGGCCAGTACATCGACCAGTCGCAGTGGGAAGCGGTGCTCGTGCATATGGCCGAGGGCCTGCTCGAATGGGACATCAACCATCGCGAGCCGGTGCGCAAGGGTAATCATGACCTGGCGATGGCGCCGCACGAGACCTACAAGAGCAAGGGCAACGACGATCAGTGGGTTTCGATCGCGGTCGGCACCGAGGATGAATGGCGCTCGCTCTGCCAGGCGATCGGCCAGCCCGCGCTGGCCGGCGACGCGCGCTTCAAGAGCGCCGAACTGCGCAAGAAAAACGAAGCCGATCTCGATGCGATAATCACCGCGTGGACGCGCGAGCGCGACAAGTGGGAGGCCACCGAGACGCTCCAGCGTGCGGGCGTGGCCGCCTTCCCCTCGATGAGCAATCGCGACCTCGCCGAGGACAAATCCCTGACCGAGCGCGGCTACCTGGTGCAACTCGAGCATCCGGAAGTCGGACGCCGCATGCATGCCGGCATCCCGTGGAAGATGTCGCGCACGCCGAGCGAGATCCGACATGCGGCGCCGCTGCGCGGGGCGGACACCGACGATGTGTTCAAGACCCTGCTCGGCTTCTCGCAGCAGAAGATCGACGAGCTGCGCGTGGCGGAGGTCATCAAATAGTCATCAAGTAACCAAACTGCCCGCGCCGCATAGCGGCCAAGGCTTATGCGACAAGGCGGCGCGCTACATCGGCGCGCCGCCTTTTGCTTTGGCTTCGAGTCCTGGCCAACGATTGCCGACCAGGAAACTGCGAACCTCACAGAGATGGAGATAAGGCTATGACTGCCGAGGAAGAACTGGTGCAACGCTACTTTGATGCGTTCAACAGCCATGACATCGAGGCGGTGATGGCCTGCTTCCACGCGGCCCCGGTAATCGTCGATGCCGCGGGAACACGGTTTGAAGGACGTGACGAAATCAGGCGGCATTACGAGACTGGTTTCGCGCTGATGCCCGATTGTCGCTGCGCCCTTCGCACGCTCACCGGAAACTCGGGCAAGGCTGTCGCCGAATCATTGTTTTTCGGCACGCGGCCGCGAAGCGGAAAAGTAGTCGAAGCTATCGGCGCGGAAGTGGTCGAGATTGCGGACGGCAGAATCAAGGAAATTCGCGATTATCATCGACCGCTCGCTTCAAAATCCGGCACGACGTGAGGATCAAGCGCGACGGCAGAGAATTCTGAACGAATAAGAAACGAGCATTTCATATCCGGCGCCGTGTGCCCTCACGGTACGATCGCGAGGCGATCCAGCCAATGAACGAAGCAGCGATAAGGCTGGGAGTGTTTATCGGGATGCTGACCGCAATGGCGCTTTGGGAAGCCGTCGCGCCGCGCCGCTCGAGGTCGTACTCAAGGCTCAGGCGCTGGCCGAGCAACCTCGCGGTCGTCGCTTTGAATACCGCACTGGTGAGAATCCTGCTTCCCGCCACGGCCGTGAGCCTGGCCCTGCTCGGAGGAAAACGTCACTGGGGACTGCTCAACAACTCGCCGATCCCATACTGGATAGCGGCGACCGGATCGGTCATTTTGCTCGATGCGGCCATTTACCTTCAGCATGTGATGTTTCATGCGGTGCCAGCGCTCTGGCGCGTCCACCGGATGCATCACGCCGACCTGGACTTTGACGTAACCACTGGTGCGCGCTTCCATCCGATCGAGATCGTGCTCTCGATGCTGATCAAGTTCGGCGCGATAGCCGCGCTGGGGACGCCCGCGCTCGGCGCACTCATCTTCGAGGTTCTGCTCAATGCGACCTCGATGTTCAACCACGGCAATGTTCGAATCCCGGCGCAGCTCGATCGCTACCTTCGCTGGCTGACGGTTACACCCGACATGCACCGGGTCCATCACTCGATCGTGGTGGACGAAACCAACAGCAACTTCGGCTTCAACCTGTCGTGGTGGGACCGCTTGCTTGGAACTTATCGCAGCCAACCGGCCGCCGGGCATAACGGCATGACCATCGGCATCGAGCAGTTCCGTGAAGCGCGGGAGTTGTGGCTCGACCGGATGCTGCTGCAGCCCTTCCGCGGACCCGCGGGCAGATACCCGATAACCTAGATGAGTGCGGTATGAAACGCCAAGGCCTCATCCCACGCCTGGTTCTGGCCGCGGGACTCGGCGGAGCGGTCGTATGGCTCGTTCTCCATCGCGAATTTCTGCAAGCGGCTAGGCTGGAGCGCGAACTGGCACGCTTCGGTCCGGCAGCGCCGATCCTGTTCATCCTGCTCTACGCGCTCGCTACGGTCCTCTTTGTTCCGGGATCGGTTCTGACTGTGACCGGCGGGGCGCTGTTCGGCCCTGTGTGGGGAACTCTGTGGAACCTGACCGGCGCCACGCTCGGCGCGACGGTCGCGTTTCTGGCCGCTCGCTACGTGGGCTCGGATTGGGTTGCGCGGCGTTCCGGCGAACGACTGGCGTCGCTAATCCGCGGGGTGGAAGAGGAAGGGTGGCGATTCGTCGCTTTCGTTCGCCTGGTGCCGCTCTTTCCATTTAATCTGGTGAACTATGCCTTCGGATTGACGCGCATTCGGCTAAGCGAGTACGTGCTCGCCTCGTTCCTGTGTATGGCGCCGGGTGCGCTTGCCTATACCTACCTGGGCTACGCCGGGCGTGAGGCGGCGACCGGAGAGGCGGGATCGATTCACAAGGCCCTGCTTGCATTGGCGCTGCTCGCTACCGTCGCTTTCCTGCCTCGGCTTCTCCGCCGGTTAAGGAGAGAGCGCGACACTATTTGACGGACAAAGAAGCGCTCGGTGAGCGCAGCAAAAGTGCTCGCAGCCGCCGGATTCGCAAACGTATTCGTTCTTCGCGGCGGGATGGAGAATTGGAACAAGGCCGGCTACCCGGTCGATGAAATGTGAATCGTAGAATCCCTGGCCGCGAGACTGCGCGTGCGACAAGGCGGCGCGCTACATCGGCGCGCCGGCTTTGTTATATAAAGACTGGCCGCGTACGGCGTCCGCGAGCGCCGCGCGCCCAGAGGTGCCCAGTGCCAGTTCGCCCGCTCGACGATATCCGGGTGCTCGATCTCACCCACTTCTACAATGGCCCGTACGGGACCCTGATGCTCTCCTACCTGGGCGCCGACGTGATCAAAATCGAGCCCCCTAGACATGGCGAGGGGATGCGCGCGCTCTATCGCGCGCCGGGACGCGAAATCAGTATCGGGTTCGCAATCCTCAACGTGAACAAACGCTCGGTCACGCTGAATTTGAAGAGCGACGAGGGCCGCGAGCTGTTCAAGCGGATGGTCGCGCGCGCCGACGTCGTGGCCGAGAACTTCGCCTACGGCGCCATGGAAGGGTTCGGCCTCGGCTACGACGTGCTGCGCGCTATCAACCCGCGGATCGTGTACGCGACCGGCAAAGGCTACGGACTGAGCGGACCCTATCGCGACCTGCCCGCCTTCGACCCGGTGGTGCAGGCGATGAGCGGGGTACTGAGCACCACGGGCGAAGCCGACGGCCCGCCGATGAAGGCCGGGCCGGCGGTAGTCGACATGCTCGGAGGGATTCATTTCGCGGCCGCGATTCTGGCGGCGCTGCGCAACCGCGACCGCACCGGCGAGGGGATGCTGGTCGAGGTCGCGCTGCAGGACGCGATCATACCCGCGCTGACGACTCATATCGGCGCGTACTACGGGATGGGAATCACCGAGACGCGCAACGGTAACGCCTCTCCCGGCGGCGTGATGGTGCCTTACAACGTTTACCCGGCGAGTGACGGCTACGTGCTGATCCTCGCCGGCGACAATCATCGATGGCGCCGGCTGAGCGAGCTCGCCGGACGGCCGGAACTCGGCGACGACCCGCGCTTCGCCACGATGAAGGCGCGCGCGGCCAAGGTCGAGGAGGTGGACGCAGTGGTCGCGGCGTGGACGCGCCAGCATACGCGCGAGGCGGTCATGGCCGCGCTCAACGCCGCGGACGTCTTCTGCGGAATCGTCAAGGAACTGCCGGAAGTGATGACCGACCCGCATCTGCACGCGCGCGGGATGCTGCGCGAGATCGACGATCCGCGCCTTGGCCGCATCACGATCTGGACGTCGCCGCTGCGGATGAACGCCGAGGCGCCGGCGCCGCAATCGCTTGCGCCCGCTCTCGGAGCCGACAGCGACGAATTCCTGCGCACGGAGCTGGGTCTCGACCCCTCCGCGATCGCCGCGCTTCGCGAGCGCAAGGTGATCTAGCGCTGCGATTGCTCCGCGCCGCTAGAAAGGCGGCGCGGACGGGTGCAGCGGATGCGCGCGCAAAAACTCGAGCATCGCCGTGGTCCATTCGTCGGGCCATTCGCCATGATGATGGAGACCGGAGAGCCAGGCTCCCGGGTGATGCATGAACGCGAGTCCGCCATTGGGGTCCGCCCCGCATGCATCCAGGCACGCCTCGACCCGCTTGCCTGAGGCGTCAACGATCACGTCATCGACCTTTGCGCCGGCGTCGCGCAGCTCCGTCGCCAGCTTTTCGCCATTGGGGCAGATTCCGGCGATGTCGCAGCTATTGTGCACGAGCATCACGGGCACGCGTGCATTGTAGATTTGCACTTCGGCGTCGCTCGCCGGTTTGCCGCTGACCGGTTTCTGATGGCACGGATCGACGAGCGCGCCGAACGGATCGGGCCCGGAATAGACGGCCACCGCCGCGACGTTGGGGCGATTGAGCGCGTAGAGCAGGCCCATCGCCGCGCCGTTGGACCATCCGGTCACATAAATCCGCCGCGTATCGACCCTGCCGGTGCGCGCCGCCGCCGCGATGAAATGATCGATCGTCGCCGCGTCGACGTTTTCCGGATACACGGTCTTGCCGACTTTGACGTTGCCCGCCGCACTTAGCTGACGATACCAGTTGTCCCATCCCATCCCGCGGTCGTCCGGCCATTGATAGTAGTGCGCGGTGTTCCGGCCCTGCGGCGCAAGTACTATATAGCCCGGGTCGCCGTGCTCGCCGCTGAGCGAAGTCGTGGCGCGCAGGTCGAGCAAATTGGTGTGCCTGATGGTCCACGGCCCGAACAGCGACGGATGCAGGTAAACCAGCAGCGGAAGTCTGCGGCCGGGCTTCGCCGAGGACGCGTCGTACAGGCAGGCGTAGCGGTCGGTGCCGTCGGTGTCCTTCCAGGGCCCGAGCCTCTCGCCGTCCGCGCAGGCGGGCTTGACCGCGCCGAGCAGCTTGACCGGAGGACTCCCGAATGGACCGCACGCGGCGGTCGTGGCTTGCGCACCCGCAAGTCCGCGCATCGCAGCAGAGGCGATCAGCGCGGCGAGTGACGCAACCTTTGCGGCTGCCGTCAGGAAGTTGCGCACGTTAGAGCATGATTACGGCGCCGCCGAGCACGATCAGCAGTCCGCCGGCCAGCGTTTTGTAGTTGGGTACGTCGCGGAAAAGCGCGAAGGCCACGATCTGGGAGACGAGGAAGAACACCGCGATATACACACCCATCAGGCGTCCGAAATCGAAACCGCCCTGGTTGACCACGACGCCATAGATGAAGAGCGTGAACGCGCCGGCGGCGAGAAAAACCGGCCGCTCCCGCAGACCGATCCGCGTGAGCGCATCGCCGCCCACTTCGAGCAGCGCCGCTATAAGGAGCACGATCGCCGTTTGCATGGGTTCATTCCTCGCGCCTTTGAAAGGCCTCGCGGCCGCCGCACGTCTCCAACATAGCCGGTCGTTATGAAAAATGCCGCCGGACGTAGACGGATGCCTGCGCCGATGCGGGGCTCGCAGCGTTAGTCGCGCGCGGTCTTGACCAGCGCCTCGCCGTCGAGCCGCCACACCGTCCATTCATCCTTCGCGACCGCTCCCCGTGCGCGATAGAATTCTTGCGCGGGACGGTTCCAGTCGAGCACCGCCCACTCCATCCGCGCCCATCCGCGCTCGATCGCGATTTGCGCCATCCGTTTGAACAGTGCCTTGCCGACGCCGCGGCCGCGAAAACGCTCGGGGACGAAAATATCCTCGAGGTAGAGGCCGGGGCGCCCGCTCCAGGTGCTGTAGTTTCGAAAAAAGAGCGCGAAGCCGGCGGGCTCACCGTCGCACTCCGCGATTAGGCACTGGAACGGCGGTTCGGCCTGTTCCATCTGCGAGCGGATTAGCGCGGGCGTGGCCGCGACGGAGCCGGCCGCGCGCTCGTACTCGGCCAGGCCGTGGATGAACTGGAGGATCAGGTCGGCGTCGGCCGGGGTGGCGAACCGGATCTTCGGAATCATCGCATCGCTTCCTCTATGCGCAGTCGCGACGCGCTCGTCACGGACGGCCGATCCCGTAAACCGAGCGTATCACGCCGAACAACTCCGCCTGCCCCTCCAATTTCTCGCCGATGCGCAGCGCGACGCGGATCGAAGCGGCGTTATCCGGATGAATAAGGCTGATGACGTGCTTCAACCCCAGCACCGAGAAGGCGTAGTTCAGCGCCGCCTTCGCGCCTTCAGTGGCGAAGCCGTTGCCCCATCGCTCTCACGCGAGCGTCCACGCGACCTCGAGGCCGGGCCATCCCTCCGGATTGAGCAGCCCAATCCGGCCGACGAACTCGCCCGTCGCCTTCTCTTCGACCGCCCACAACCCGTAGCCGCGGAGTTCCCAGTGTCCCAGGTAGGACGCCATCGCGAGCCACGTCTCGGCGCGAGACTTCGGCCTGCCGTCGCTGAGATACCTCATCACGACGGGGTCCGCATGAAGCGCGGCAAGCGCCTCGAAATCGTTCTGCCGGAATTGGCGCAGCATGAGCCGCGCGGTTTCAAGCGTGGGAATGGAAATCATCGCCGTCCGAGGTTCATTTAAAGTGATACTTTAATTATACTATTCGGCGTCCTCGCGCTCAGCGGCCGCGGTATTGTCCTTCGCGCTTCTCCTTGAACGCCGCCATCGCCTCACTCATGTCCTCGCTCGCAAGACACGAGAGCCCCAGGTAGCCGTCGGCGAAAGTGATGTCGCCGAGACGGCCGTTGCCGAGCGCGCGGAAAAACTCCTTGGTCCGCCGCAGCGCCATTGGCGGCTTGCTTACCAGTTTGCTGGCGAACTCCAAAGCCGCTTCGGTTAAGCGTTCGGCGGGCACCACGCGGTTGACGAGTCCGATCTTCAGCGCCTCCTCGGCGACGATCTCGTTGCACGTCATGATCATTTCCTTCGCCCGGCCCATCCCGACGAGATTGATAAGCCGCGTGACCGAGCCCCACATGTACGGCACGCCGAGCGCAACCTCGGGAATCCAAATGCGCGCGCCGGCGGCCGCGATGCGAAAGTCGCAGGCCATCGCGAGCGAGAGCCCGCCGCCGATCGCAAACCCGTTGACCGCCGCGATCGTGACCTGGTCCAGCCGCTCCCACTCGTCCATCACGCGCCATCCGGTGCGCGCCGCGCGCAGCCGCCCGGCGTCGGTCTGCGCGCCCTGCGCCTTCGCGCCCGCATTCGCCGTCAGCCCGCCGATGTCTGCGCCGGCGCAGAACGAGCGGCCCTTGCCGGTCAGGATAATGACGCGCGATTGATCGTCGTCGCGAAACTCGGCCGCGACTTCGAGCATCTCGGTCAGAAGCTTGCCTGTTATCGGATTGAGCTTCTCGGGCCGGTTGAAATAGACGGTTGCGACTGCGCCCGCGCGCTCGACGATAAAGTTCTCGTAAGCCATCGGTCTCCTTTAGTTTCTCTTGTTGGCGTCCCGGGTTCAGCTCAGTTCGGCTTCGTTCAGCCCCACACCCGCCTTGCGACTTGGACGATCAGCTCGAGCTTGCGCCACTGGTCGTCGATCGAGAGCAGATTGCCGCCGACGGTGCTGGCGAAGCCGCATTGCGGGCTCAGCGCGAGCCGTTCGAGCGGGACGTAGCGCGCGGCCTCGTCGATACGCCGGCGGAGCGCGTCGGCGTCCTCGAGCGCGGGCGTCTTGGTGCTGACCAGTCCCAGCACGGCCATCTTGTCCTTCGGCATGAAGCGCAGCGGCGCGAAGTCGCCCGCGCGCGCCGTGTCGTATTCGAGAAAGAAAGCGTCAACCTCGACCTCGTTGAACAGGCGCTCGGCCACCGCTTCGTAGCCGCCCGCTGCCATCCATCGTGAGCGGAGGTTTCCGCGGCACAGATGCATCCCGACGGTCATGCCCGGCGGCCGCGTGCGGAGCGCATCGTTGACGCCGCCGATATACATCGTGACCAGCGCCTCGGGATCGTCGCCGATCTGGCGCACGCGCTCGCGCACCGCCGAATCGCAGAGCATCGCGAGCGGTACTTCATCGATCTGCAGATAGTTCGCGCCAGCGCGGCCAAGCTCGGCAAGCTCTTCGTGATAGACGCGCAAGAGGTCAGTCCAGAAACCCGCGACCTCGGGATAGACTGCCGGATCGGCGCAGGCCCGGCCGCGAAAAAAATGCATGAAGCTCGGCGCCGGCATCGTAACCTTAGGCACGCGATCGGTGTGGCGGCGGACGAATTCGAACTCGCCCACCGCAATCGGCCGGCTGCGGCGGATTTTCGCGACCGCGTGGCACGTGTCGAAGGGGTAGCTGTTGCCAGCGGCGTCGTGGAACTCGAACATCGAGCGCGCCTCGCCGAAGCCGGCGACCGCCTTGACCAGGCCAAAAGCCCACGAGCCGCGGCGAAATTCGCCGTCGCTGATGGTCGCAAGGCCGACTTTCTCCTGCATCCGAATCGCCTCGATGATCGAGCGGTCTTCGACCTCGCGGTACGCCGCGTCATCCAATCGCCCGGCGGCGTGCGCCTTGAACGCCTCGCGCAGTTCGCGCGGACGCAAGAGGCTGCCGATGTGCTCGGCGCGATGCGGCAGATTCGATTTCGATTGCTCGGCCATCCGTGTATATCGTCGCATTGCGTGGGTTGTTGCAAGGCGTTGCGAGGGCCGGCGCTTCGCCACTATTATCTGCCGGCCTGATTGCGGGCGTGGTCATTGATGATAGCGTTATCAGGGGGACCGGAATCGCTATCGGCTTGGGGATCGCAATTTAATCGCGGGAAATTCTGTCCATGCCGCTTTACGCTGTAGTCATTATCGCGATGGCTTCGGTCGCCGCCCTCGCCTTCGTGCTGAGCCGGATCATGGCGCGGCGCAACGCGCCGCCGGCCGGCGTTTACGAGGACGAAGCGCGCATCGACGAAGCCGGCCACAGCATTCGCGACGCGTTGCGCTTTCTGATCGGGCCGTTCCCGCTCTCGGTCGCCCTACATGTGCTCCTGCTGCTGGTCCTGATCGCGACCATCAAGGTGCAGAACGCGCGCGAGCTGCTGATGGTCACGCTGCAGCAGGTCGGTGGCGGTGGCGGCTCGAAGCACGACGAAATGCGCGACGTCGACATGCCCGAGATGACCATGCCGGACACGATGCCGCAGATGGTGGTGCCGAAGGTCGCGCCTGAAATCTCACACACCGTGGTGCAACCGACGCGCACCTACGTTCGCGACGCATCGGCGGGCGGAATCGGCACCGGCGGCGGCAACGGGATCGGTTCGGGCTCAGGGCCCGGGATGGGCACCGGGTTCGGCGGTTTCATCGGCGAGCTGAGACGCAAAGGGCTCGACATCGTGCTCGTGATCGACGACACCGGTTCGATGGACCTGATCATCAATGACGTGCGCGACCGGATGGACGAGCTGGTGATGGCGATTCACCGCCTGGTCCCGATTGCACGCATCGGCATCGTGGTCTTCGGCGGCCGCAGCGAACGCGTGGACATCGAGCCGCTGACAATTTCCAGCCATCGGCTGCAGACCTTTCTGAGCGGCATCGCCGCCAAGGGCCACGGTTCGCAGGGCGATGTTTATTCGGCGTGCGTAACCGCGGTCAACCAGATGAACTGGAAACCATACGCCAAGAAGGTGATCGTGCTGGTTGGCGACTCTCCCCCGCGCTTCGAGGACTACGGCCCGCTGCTCTCGCTGATCGCCCGCTTCCGTGCGCAGGACGGCACGTTCAACGCCATCGACGTCTCGGCCGAAGAGCACGAGCGCTACGAGCGCGAATTCTGGCTCAAGACGCACAGCGGCCGCCCGCCGGGCGAAGCGATCTCGCCGCTGGCCGAGTTTTACCAGGACACGCGCGAGACCTATAAGATGCTCGCCGCGGCGGGCGGCGGCGGGATGCGCCCGCTGACCCAGAACGTGCACATCAACGAGCAGGTGTTGATCCTCGCGCTCGGCGCGCAGTGGCAGGGCAACCTGGCCGCCTTCGGCCGCCAGATAACCGAAAACGAACAATGACGGATGCTTCGCGGCGCGGCCGCCGGCTGAGGGCCGCGGGATGCCTGGTCGGCGCGATGGCGCTCGGCCTTGCGCTCGCGCATCGCGCGGCCGCGCAAGCGCTCAATCACTCGCAGTTGCAGTCGCTCAACGACAAGCTCTCAACCGAGTTCGGCTACTACCTCGGCGCCGAGGAGGAAAAGCACGCCGACGACAAACCGTACATCGATCTGAGCCAGCGCTTCGAATACATGCCAAGCAGCGGCCGCGACGGAATTATCGTGCACGCCAAGTGCGCCGGCGCCGAGTACGTGCCCAACAAGGGCGAGATGACCAAAGGGATCGCGACCGGCAGGATCAAGTACCTCCAATTCACTTACGCGCTGCGCAACGGGCAGTGGGTCGAGATCGGCAAGCCCTACTGGCAGACCCAATCGCTGGGGGCCAAGGCGGCGCGGCGCATGACCGAGGCGGCCGAGCGCGACGAAGCCGCCGAGGAAGCGGCTCGCGAGCGCGCGATAAGGGGCACGCCCCAGCCGACCGCTCGTCCTTCGGCCTCCGCGGCACCGGCGCCTGCCCCTCTCAATCCGGCGGCGCCCTCGCCCCACTAGCGGTTGACTCTGCACTGACGGCGAATTTTTACGGAGAGTAAATCTCGCACGGCCCGACCAGATCGAACCCGCTCGACGCGTTGAAGCCGAACCCGCCGACCATCAGCACGCGCCCGTCGCTCATCAGCGTTGCGGTGAAGAACTCGCGCGCGATGTGCATGCTGCCCGTGCCTTCGAAGCGGTTGCCCGCCGGGTCGAACAGCTCGGCCGCTGCTGTAACACCGCTCGCGCCGCTGAAGCCGCCGGCGATGAGCACGCGCCCGTCGCCGAGCAGCGTCGCGGTATGGCTGTCATGCGCAGCCATCATGCGCCCGACGGTCTGGAACGCACCGCTGCCCGGGTTGTACACCTCGGCGCTCTCGAGCGCGTGGCCGTTGTTGTCTTCGCCGCCGGCCACCAGCACGCGTCCGTCGTGCAGAAGCGTCGCCGTGTGATGCTTGCGCGCGCTGCGCATGCTCCCGGTCGGAGTAAACCTGCCCGTGGACGGGTTGTAGATCTCGGCGCTGGCGAGCGCGATATCGAAACCGTCTTCGTCGATCCGCTCGCCGCCCGCGATCAGCACCTCGCCGTTCGCAAGCATCGTCGCCGTGTGTCCGTAGCGGCCGACGCTCAGGCTGCCGGTGGGTGTGAACGCGCCAATCCCCGAGTCGTAGAGTTCCGAGCGGGTGACGGCGTAGCCCTTGGCGTCCTCGCCGCCCGCGATCAGCACCTTGCCGTTGGAGAGCAGGGTCGCGGTGTGCAGCTCGCGCCCGGTGATCATCGAACCCGTGTTTGCAAACAGGCCGCTTCCGGGGTCGTAGAGTTCAGCGCTGGCGAGCAGAACCGAGAAGCCGCCCTCGTTGACCTCCTCGCCGCCGGCTACCAGCACTTTGCCATTGGGGAGCAGGGTCGCCGTATGGGCGTCGCGCCGCGTAGTGAGCCTGCCGGTCAGACCGAATTCGCCCTTTTCCGGATCGTAGAGCTGGCAATCGATGAGCCATCCGACGCCGCCGCTGCCGTAGCCGCCGGCGACCAGCACCTTCCCGCTGGGCAAGAGGGTCGCGGTATGGTACTGGCGGGCGGGGTCGATTTCTGCGGTGAGGCTGAAAGTGCCAGCGCGCGCGGGCGCTGCAGCTGCGATGAGCGTCACCAGGGCAATCGCAAAGCTGCAGATCGCCGGGACCGTCACTCGTCTAACCATTTCGGCCTGTCGCACGATTTTGCCGATGATACGCATCTTGTTTAGCTTCTCAACGCGGACGCGACGATTTTCGGCCCTCGGGCGGGCGCATAGGCCACGGATGCGCCGAGTTACCAGACCGACCGCCATCCGCGCAAGCCCGGCACAGCTGGAGCCTCGTCGCCGGGCCCGCTCACCTCACAAATAGCCCGAACGCAAGGACGGTTCCTCGATAACGTCGCCAACAATCGGTCACTTACGCTTGCAACATTTCAGAGCCCGTTATATTGCTTGCGACGCTGCACCATTAGCCAACCTGTAAATGCCGAACAGCAATGCAGGTTTTGCAATGAGATGGCGCGGACGGTTGACGCGAGCAAACCGGCTCTGTTAGACGCACGCGGGCGATGAAGGTCTCGGACGGGGGAAATCCGGGGCCGTACTTGGGGAAGAAAGCATGCGAGTGAATTCTTGCGTGGCAGCGTTGACGCTGCTGCTCTTGGGCGCCTGCCTGATTGGCCTGGCCTCGGCGGCGCCGTTTGTGGTGATGCCGGCGTGGCTCGGGACGCCGCACGACATGGTCTTCTCAATCGCGATGCGTGGCGAGCAAACCTGGGTAGCCGGCAGCTTTGGCATCCTGGTCAAGCGCACGCCGCAATCTCCGTGGAAAACGATTTCAGACACCGGCGGCATGGCGATGCTCGGAATCGCCTTTGCGCCCTCCGGCGATGGCGTCGCCGTCGGGCAGGCCGGCAGCCTCTACGAAGTGGCAGCAGGCTACGACACCTGGACGCGCCATGACGTCGGCACTACCGAGCGGCTGTTCGCGGTCGCGGCGAGCGCCAAGGGCGAGTTTGTCGTCGCCGGTTCGTTCGGCACTATCCTCGACCGGCCGGCCGGCTCCAAAGAATGGCATCAGGTAAATACGACCTGGAGCAGTGGCACGACGCCGCATCTCTATGGCGTAGCGTTCGCCGACGACACGACAGCTTACGTGGTCGGCGAGGAAGAGACGGTGGTAACCGTCAAGGGCGGGGTCGCGACCGACACTCGCGACCTGGGTACGCCGAACAAGCCCAAGGTGCCGGTCGGAGGGACTCCGATGCAGGCGGCCGATGCGGCCGCCGGAATCAGCGGCGCCGCTCCGGTCGAACCCGCGCTCTTCAACATCGTCAAGTGCGGCGGGACGCTCTACTCCTCGGGACAGCAGGGCCTGCTCGTGATCAAAGAGCCCAACGCCGACTGGCGCACCGAGACGATTGCGGGCAAGCCGGATTTCTTCGGTCTGACCTGCACGCCGGACGGTCAACTGGTGGGAACCAGCGCCGGCTTCCTGATGGTTGGTAAGCATCAGAACAACGGATGGACTTGGCAGGAGATGCCAGTCTCTCCGGTCCGGCTCGACTGGATCGCATCAGCCTTTCCGGTAGGACCCGACACCCTGCTTCTGGCGGGACCCGCCGCTGTTTGGGAGGGAAAACTCGATGGCAGTCGGTGAAAGAACCGCTCATTTTCTGATCCGCTACCGCTGGCACTATATCGCGCTGTGCGGCTTGATAACCGTGCTCGCCCTGGTTGGCAGCATGCGGATGGAGTTCAGGACCTCGTTCTCGGACCTTCTGCCCAAGCACAGCACCATCATCGACACCTTCAAGCAGTATTCCCAGTTCTCCACCCCCATCAACGTTGAAATCCTGATCAAGGTCAAAAAAGGCACGATCTACACTCCCGACACGCTCGCTCGCATCTGGCGTCTGACCCGCGCGATCGACCTCATCCCCAGCATCGACCACGTCACCATAACCTCCATCGCGTCGAGCAAAGTCCGCGTCACCAGAGCCACGCCCGAGGGCGCCGAGTCGGTTCCGGTGATGCCCGACATACCGCCCAAGGATGAGGCGGGAGCGCTGGCGGTGCGGGATCGCGCGCGCATCGCTCCCGGCGTGACCAACATCCTGGTCTCGCCCGACGAAAAGGCGGCGATGCTCTCGGCCGGCTTCCACGAAAACGGCATCGACTTCATGCAGGTCTGGAACCGTGTGCACGAGATGCTGGACAAGGAGGCGGACCCGAATATCGAGTACTACCCGGCCGGCCGGGTCATGCTGATCGGCTGGGTTTACTACTACGGCGAGCAGGCGGCATGGATCTTCCTGCTCTCCTTCGCGCTGATCACGATCGCGCACGTCGATTACATGCGGAGCCTCGCCGGCGCCGCCACCCCGCTCATCGCCTGCGCGCTCTCGGCCATCTGGGGCGTCGGCGCGGGCGGCTGGATGGGGCTCAACCTTGAGCCGCTGACCCTGGTCGTGCCGGTCTTGCTCATCGCGCGCGCGCTCAGCCACTCGCTGCAGATGACGCGGCGCTACTATGAAATTCTTTACGAGGTCAAGGATAAGAACCAGGCGGCCGGCGCCGCGCTGGCCTCGATGTTCGCGCCGGCCTGCCTCGGCATCATGTGCGACGTCGCGGGCCTCTACATGACCATCCTTGCGCCGATCCCGATCGTGCAGAAACTCGGCGTGTTGTGCGGAACCTGGTCGCT
>DATJXN010000110.1 GCA_035500095.1 Candidatus Binataceae bacterium | reverse complement strand
AGTACCATCCGATGACTGCTCGGCAGGGAGAAACGGATCGCGCGGCCCACGAACGGGATTGCACCGGGCGCCAGTTCCTCGACCTCGATGCCCCAGTCCGCGATCGCGTCGCTGAAGGTGTCGAGTTCGGAGTCGCGTTCCACCTTGTATGCGATGTAGTTGGCCCCGGCATGATCGGAGGGAGTCAGAATCACGCTGTAGCGGTCCCATTCATCCCATGCCTTGTAGTACGTCGTTCCGCCGCTTTCGCGATGAGTCTCGATGAGTCCGATCACGTTGGAGTAATGGTCGCGCGCCTTTTCGATGTCGGTTACTCGAACCGAGACGTGCCCGATGCGCATGACTGCCACGATAGGGGTCCTCCGTGGGCGAGATGGCCCGATGCTAACACCGGCGTCGCCCCGTTGTCATCCACGATCGAGCCGGCCCTGGGGCCCTCGTTTCGCCGGGCCGCTCCATCCGATATATGGTCATCGCATCGATTGGATGGTTGCACGCTGCCGTCGATTCCGATCGGCTGCGCCCATCGGTTGCCGACAGGAGGTTCCAAGCGCGATGCCCGATTCTCCCCCGCTTGCCGGAATCACGGTCATCGATCTCACCCGCTACCTGGCTGGCCCGTTCTGCACGCAGGTACTCGGCGACTACGGGGCCGAGGTCATCAAGATCGAGCCGGTCGAAGGCGCGCGTGCCGAGATGGGCGGCTATACCGGCAAGGACAGCTATTTTTTCATGAGCACGAACCGTTCGAAGAAGAGCGTGCAGATCGATTTGCGCCAGAGCGCGGGCCGAGACGTGA
The DNA here is from genome assembly GCA_035500095.1 of Candidatus Binataceae bacterium. Lineage (NCBI taxonomy): Bacteria > Candidatus Binatota > Binatia (SeqCode) > Binatales (SeqCode) > Binataceae (SeqCode) > Binataceae bacterium (SeqCode). Next base: position 46,032 of record DATJXN010000110.1, on the reverse strand, counting down.
TGCTTCGTCTTGCCGGCCAGGCCGACGTGGTGATCGACAATTTTCGCCCCGGCGTGATGGAGGCGATGGGCCTCGGCTACGAGACGCTTGCCGCGCGCAATCCGCGGATCATCGCATGCTCAATCTCGGGCTTCGGCGCGAGCGGACCGATGCGCGATACTCCGGGCTTCGACCAGATCGCGCAAGGCTTCTCGGGCCTGATGAGCGTCACCGGGACCGAGGAGAGCGGGCCGATGCGGGTCGGGATTGCGATTTGCGATCTGCTGGGCGGAATCTTCGCCGCGCAGGGAATCCTCCTCGCGCTCGAGGCGCGCCATCGCTGCGGCCGCGGTCAGCGCGTCGATACTTCGCTGCTCGAGGCGATCGTCAGCGTGCTCACCTGGTCGGCGGGAATCTACTTCGATACCGGGCGCGCGCCCGGCCCCGCCGGCAACCATCATCCGCTCGCATCGCCGCACGGCGTCCACGCCGCCTCCGACCGCCCTTTCAACATCGCCTGCGGCAACGAGGCAATGTGGCGGGCGCTGGCCGACGCGATCGGGCGGCCCGAGCTTAAAGACGATCCGCGCTTTTCCTCGCTCGGCCATCGGATAAAGAACCGCGCGGCCCTGACCGTGGAGATCAATCGCGCGCTCGCCTCCAACACGGCGGCCTACTGGATCGACTTGCTCAATCGCGCGGGCATCCCCTCCGGTCCGATCATGACGCTGGAGGAAATGTTCAACCATCCGCAGATCGCGGCGCGAGAGATGCTGCTGCGACTGCCGCATCCGGTCCGCGGCGAGTTCATGACGACCGGACTCGGAGTAAAACTCTCCGAAACGCCGGGCCGCATCACGCGGCCGCCGCTCGTCGGCGAGCATACGGCCGAGGTCCTTGCGGCGCGCGGCTTCAGCGCCGAGGAGCTAACCCGTCTGCGCGAGGCCCGGGCGATTGGCTAGCGCGCCCGAGCAGGCATCCCCGTCGGCGAGCGCGGCGCCGCTGCCGCGCGCTCCGGAAGGCCGCCGCAGCGCGTTGAGGCTTTGCCTCCTGTTCGGCGCGGAAATGCTGGCGTGCGCGCTCTTTCGTCTGCCTACAGATATGGGTTTTGACGCCAACGCCTTTGCCGACCGGGGCGATTTCCTCTCGATCGCATACCTGGTCGGACACGGCAGCCGTCCGGCAATCGATTTCGGCTACCATTGGGGACTCCTGCCGATAATGCTGGCGCAGGCGTGGTTTGCGCTCTTTGGCGCGACGGCGCAGTCGAACGAAGCGATCATGGTCATCTGCGCGCTCATGGTCGCGATCGGGATGGCGCGGATGGCGGCGGCGCTGCGCCTGGGCGCGCCCGGCATCGGATTGCTGATGTTCGCGATGCCGTTTGCGTTTCCGACCTTCACGCTGACCTATGCCCTGGAGGCCGCGCTGCTCTCCAACGCGCTCGCCGAACAGGCGGCGCAAAGGCGCTCGCGCGCGCTCGCGCTGGCGACGGCGTCCTGCTTCGTCAATCCCAGCATGGCGTACCTCTATGGCTTCGTGCTGCTGCTCGGACTGCTGTGGGAGAGCCGGGGGCCCGACGATCGCGGGAGTCGGCTGCAGGGTTGGTCAGTTGATTGGCCGCGGATCCTGCACGTGATTGCGCCCGCGGCAATCACCGGCGGTATCGTGATACTCATCCTGTGCGCAGTCTATGGTCCGCTTGCGCTGGCGAAGACCATCCTGCCGCTCGCCGGGATGGCGGCGCATCATAATCAAGCCTCCGGGCTTTTTCGCGGGGTCGGCCGTGATTTCTGGTATCAACCGCAACTCGGACTCCCCTTTTACGTCTTCACCGTGGTCGGCTTTTGGATCGCTGCAAGCCTTTGGTTGATCGTCGCGGGGCTGAGGGCCTTACGGAGCCTGGCGTTGGCGCCGCGCGCGCGCGACATCGCCGGCGCCGCCGACCAGTTCGTCCTTACCGGCTCCGCCGAATTCGTTCTGACCTGCGCCGTCCTGCATGTGACCTTCGTCACGGTCTTTTTCGGCTCCGAGGTCAGCTGGCGCTACTATTGCTACATCCTGGTGATGGGCGCCGCTGCGACCAGCGTCCGCGATCTTCTGTCGGCGCGAATCGCGGGTCTGCTTGCCGCTATGGCGCTGCTCGGTAACGTCTCGCATTTCGCGCAGATCAATGGGCAATGGCGCAGCACGTCGCGCAGCCCGGTGACGGCCGGGATGTGGGCGTCAGCCGAAGAGGTGCGGGAGTGGGAACAAGTCAAGCGCGCGGTCGGCGGTGAGGATGCCAGCCGTCGCGCGCTGGTGCTCACCGCGATGGGATCCGCGCCGGTGCTATCGCCCCTGTTCGAGCCGCCCTTCGCCAACCATTTCACGCCGGGTGAGCTGATGCCGGATCAGCTCGCCCGCCTGATGCGCCAGATAGACGGCGCGCAGCGCATCGTCGTCGTGATCAGCCCCGGCTACAGCAACATGCTGGTATGGTGGCCCGATATCCAGCGCGCGCTGGACGGTCATGAGCTGATATGGAAGGGCAACTCGCTCGCGGTATATGGACCGCGCCGGCCGCGTTGAGCGCGGCTACTCGCGCTCCATGAAGCCTTCGAGGTTGCGCGAGCGCCCGGTCTGGCGCAGCTTGCGCAGCGCCTTGGCCTCGATTTGCCGGATCCGTTCGCGCGTTACCGCAAACTGCTTGCCGACTTCTTCCAGGGTGTAGTCGGTCTTCTGCCCGATGCCGAAGCGCATACGCAGAATCTGCTCTTCGCGCGGCGTCAGCGTTGCCAGCACCTTGCGCGTCTGCTCGCCGAGGTTGCCCTGGATCGCGGCCTCGACCGGCGAGGGCGCCAACTCGTCCTCGACAAAATCGCCGAGCGAGCTCTCCTCTTCGTCGCCGATCGGAGTCTCCAGCGAAATCGGCTCCTTGACGATCTTGAGCACCTTCTGGACCTTGTCGAGCGGCATCTCCATCTGCTCGGCGATCTCTTCGGGGCCCGGCTCGCGGCCCAGCCGCTGGACGAGCAGCCGCGTGACCCGCAGCAGCTTGTTGATGGTCTCGACCATGTGCACCGGGATGCGGATGGTGCGCCCCTGGTCGGCGATCGCGCGCGACATCGACTGGCGTATCCACCACGTCGCGTAAGTCGAAAATTTGTAGCCGCGCTGGTACTCGAACTTGTCCACCGCGCGCATCAGGCCGATGTTGCCTTCCTGGATCAGATCGAGAAAGCCCAGGCCGCGGTTGGTGTAGCGCTTGGCCAGGCTCACGACCAGGCGCAGGTTGGCCTCGGTCAACTCCTTCTTGGCGCGTCGGCTCTTGTGCTGCCCGGCGGCGATGACCTCGATCGAGCGGCTGAACTCGTCGCCGCTGGTCTTGACCCGCCGTTCGACTGCCTTCATCGTGCGCTGCGCCTCGCGGATGCGCGCCGCGATGTCGAGCAGGTTCTCGCGGGTGCCGTTGACCTTGAGCACGTGGCGGCGATCCTCGGCTTCGGCGGCTTCCCTGATGAGCTGGGTCTTGGAGCGGCCAGTCGCCTCCTCGTAGTGCTGAACGATCTGATGGGCCTGGCGGAACTGGTCGAGCTGATGGCGCATCTCGGCGATCACTGCGTCGCGCACGTGGCGCGAGAGCCCCATCGCGATCAATGCGGCCTTGACCCGCTCGCGCGTACGCTGGTAGTTGCGCTCGAGCTTCGGCTTGCGCCGCGGGCCCGGGCGCTCGCGCAACTCCTCTTCCAGGTCTTCGAGCTTGCTTCGCAGGTCCTTCAGTTTTTTTGTCGAGTCGTGGAGCTTCTTGAGCAGCTTCTCGTTGGCTTCGGGCCCGCGCTCTTCATCCGGATCCGCCGGTTCTTCGCTTTCCTCGAAGATGTCGCGCAGGTCGGCCTCGCCCGCTTCGATGCGCTCGCCGAGGTCGATCAAAAAATCCAGCGTTACGGGCGACTTGAGGACCTCTTCTTCGACCTCCTGCTCGCCGGCCTCGATCCGCTTGGCGATTTCAACCTCCTGCTCGCGCGAGAGCAGCTGGAAGTTGCCCATCTCCTTGAGATAAAGGCGTACTGGGTCGGACGAATCGCCCGCTGCCTCGGTGGTCTCTTCTTCGGCCTCTTTCTCGGGTTCCGCCTCGACCTCGCCCTCGGCCCCCTCGGTGGGGACCTCTTCGAGAACTTTTATGTCCATGTCCTCGAAGCTCTCGAGCGCGGCGCGCAAATCGGTGGGCGAGGCCACGTCCTGAGGCAGGAAATCATTGACCTGATCGAAAGTCAGGTAGCCCTGCTCGCGGCCGAGGTCCACCAGGCCTTGAAGATCCTTCCCTTCGTACTTTTGCTTCATACTGCTAGTGTCCGTTCTGCCGTCTTACCCGGCTGTCGCGGGCGGGTCGATCGATATGGGAGCCTGCGGCACGCGGGGGAAAACCCGGCGAGCACCCCTTGCGCGCCGCTTCAGGAAGATCAAATTGAATAAGCGGGACCGTCTGTGGCAAAGCACCCCATTATATGGATCGTCGCCAGGCAAGTCAAAGCAGGCTCTTTTGCCTTGATCTGCTTGTAGGCTATCCACCCCATACCGACCCCACCAATCCAATTTAGCAACTATTTCGTCCTCGCGCATCGGGGAAGCGTGCTCCCGCGCGCCGTTTGCCTGGCGTGACGGCTTGCTTCAAAGTTCATAAGATGGTGGGCCGCGCGGCGCGGTCCGGCCTCGGTCTTGCTTGTGAAGGTGGCATCGGTTGTCGATTCATATCGTTATCCTGCTGGCGAGCTTCGCCGTCATCCTCGCGGGCTCCGAGATGTTCACCAACGGGGTCGAATGGGCGGGCCATCACCTGAGCCTCTCCGAGGCCGCTGTCGGGAGCCTGCTCGCCGCTGTCGGTACCGCCCTGCCCGAGACGCTGATTCCCGCGGTCGCGCTGCTCATGAGCCGCGGTATGCCGGGGGCTCATAGCGAAGTCGGAGTCGGTGCGATCGTCGGGGCGCCGCTGATGCTTTCGACTATTGCGCTGTTCGTGATGGGAGTAGCCGCGCTTGGCTTCCGCGGCCGCCGCGGGCGGAGCGCGCTCCACATTCCGCGAATTGACGCCCGGCGTGACCTAGCATTCTTCATGCCGGTATTCATCGCGACGTTGCTCCTCGGGATGACCAGGCTGCCCCCGGCCGCCCGCTACATCGTCGGTGCGATGCTGCTCGCGGTGTATGCGAGCTATGCGCTGGTGATCCTTAGGCTCAGACGCGACGCTGGAACTTCGGTCGAGTACGGGCTGCACCTGGAGCGCCTGTTTGGAGGTAATCCGCGCGACCCGGGTGGCCGCACCACCGTGATCCAGGTGCTGCTCGGTGTGATCGCGATTCTGCTCGGTGCGTACGTGTTCGTCGATCAGATCGTTTTTCTTTCACAACACGCCAGCCTGAGCGCCGGCGTGCTTTCGCTCATCCTGAGCCCGCTCGCCACCGAATTGCCCGAAAAATACAACGCCGTCGTCTGGATTCGTCAGGGCAAGGACAATCTTGCGCTGGCCAACATTACGGGCGCGATGGTCTTTCAGAGCTGCATCCCGGTCGCACTCGGCCTCGTCTTCACGCCCTGGCATCTGAGCCCGCCGGAACTGCTGGCCGGCGCGATCGCGGTTCTTTCGGCTGCGCTCCTTTACGCCAACCTCCGCGACGGCGTATTGGGAACGCCGACCCTGGTAGTGGGAGGCGCGGCCTACGCCGGGTTCATCGCGGGCCTGCTATGGCTCCGCGCTCTGTGACCGCTTGGACCGCGAGTCTCTCAGGATCGCGGCCAGTGAACGAATTCGAACTTCACCCCGTCGGGATCGGCAAAGTAAACCGCGAAATATCCCCGGAAATACGGATACTCGGCCGGCGGATCGAGGATCTGCGCGCCCATCTCCCTGAGCAGGCTGTGCATGCGCTCGACGTCGGCCCGATCGTCTGCATTGAACGCAATATGGTTCAGGCCCGGCGCGTCGCGGTCATGCCTCTTGCGCGCGGAATCTCCCTTCGCCGGGCGTAGCGTGACGGAGCCATTGGGGCTCGTCCATGCGTTCAGCCGGGTCTTCATCAACTGCTGATTTTCCTCGCGCACCTCGACCCGCGTATAGCCCATGAAGCCCAGAACCTTGTCGAAAAACTCCGTCGAGCGGACCAAATCGCTGGCTGTTAGCGCCAAATGACTGATACTACCGCGGCCCATAATGTGCCTCCGCCGGGAAACTTCGCGATCCGTTTCGCACAATCCTCTTTGCATGATCCTCTTTGATCGATTGCCACGGGTATGGCAACCGCGGAATCAATGGCGGTGAGCGGACGGCGCGGTTGTGATATCGCCCGCTGGCGCGCCACAATTCGCCTCCGGAAGCTGCGATGAACCACTACCAGGAGATCTGCCGGCAGTTTTACGACAACCGGCTGCTCTTCGGCGATCCCGCGGAACGCGGGATCGTCGCGGTCGAGGTTGTTCCGCCGGGCGAGGTCGAAATCTACCGCCGATTCGGCGCCGATCTGACGCGTGAGCGCCGCCCGCTCAGGCTCTTCGCCCTGCTGGCGGAACCGGGGATGCTCAACGGCCTTCGCGCCCCGTACCGGGTCGAACCGCTTGAGGGCAATTTCCGTCTGCGATGGCTTGCGACATTCGAGCGCCTCGACGCGCTGGAAGCCGCGCGGCGCCATCTGCGCAACCTCACCGGCAAATCGCTCGGCGTTTCCGACGCTCCCTACCTGGTGCTTACGGACCCGGTCGAGCAGCACCTCATCCTGAGCGGCTCCGCGTTTTTCATCGGGATGGAATTCGACGATCTGCGCCGGATGCAGCTCGATATCGAAACCTACATCAGTCCGGGCTTCGAGTTTCCGACCGCGGCGCGGGAGGGCGACCGCGTGATCGCGATCGCGCTCCGCGATTCGGCCGGCTACGAACGCGTATTGCGCGGCGACGAGATGGACGAGTGCACGATGCTCGAAGAGTTGGTGCGGATCGTCGCCGCGCGCGACCCCGACGTTATCGAGGGCCATAATCTCTTCCGTTTCGATCTCGAGTATCTCGAAGCGCGCGCCCGGCGCCATCGGGTGAAGCTCGCGCTCGGCCGCGACCGCAGCGAGATGAGCGCGCGCGCCTCGCGCCTGCAGATCGCCGAGCGCTCGATCGCCTACCGCCGCTACGACATCCGCGGCCGCAGCATCGTCGATACCTGGATCCTCGCTCAGCACTACGATATCGCGAGCCGCGAGCTCGAGGGCTTCGGGCTGAAGGAGCTGGCGCAGCATTTTCACGTGGCCGCCGCCGACCGCGTCTATATCGACGCCGCGCGCGTGAGCGACTGCTTCGACCATCGGCCAGAAGAGCTTTTCGCCTACGCGGTGGGCGACGTGCGCGAGACCGCTGCGCTCGCGGGGCTGCTCGCGCCGAGCTATTTCGTGCAGGCGCAGATTTTCCCCTACTCCTTCCAGAACGTGATGCTGCGCGGGAACGCAACCCGGATAGACGCGCTGCTGATGCGCGCCTACCTGGCCGCGCGCCATTCGATTCCCTCGCCGCAGGCCCCGAGCGAAGTGATGGGCGGGTACACCGAGGTCCGGCGCTGCGGCGTCGCGCGCCGCGTGCTGCATTGCGACGTGACGTCGCTGTACCCGTCGCTGATGCTGCATTACGGGCACGCGCCGGCGGGCGACCGGCTCGGCGTGTTCCTGAAAGCGCTGGGCGACTTGCGGAGCTTCCGCATCCAGGCCAAGGCGGCGGTGCGCGAACTCGACGGCGCCGCGCGGCGCAACCTCGAGGCGCTCCAGCAGACCTTCAAAATCCTCATCAATTCGTTTTACGGCTACCTCGGCTTTTCGCTCGGCCATTTCAACGACTTCTTCCAGGCCAATGCCGTCACTCGTCGCGGACGGGAGCTTATCCAGGCCGCGGTCGCCGCGCTCGAGGACGCCGGCGCGCAGGTGATCGAGGTCGATACCGACGGCATCTATTTCGTCGCGCCGCCGGGCGTCGATGAGGCCGCCGCCGCGCAGAGCCTGATCGAGCGGATCGGCGCCGCGATGCCCGAGGGCGTGCGGCTCGAGATCGACGGCTGCTATCCCGCGATGTTCTCCTACAAGATGAAGAACTACGTGCTGCTCGAGGAATCGGGCGAGATGACGATTCGCGGCTCGGGGCTGCGCTCGCGCGGCCTCGAGCGGTTCCAGCGCCGCTTCATGGAGGAGATGTTCCGCCTGATGCTGGAGCAGCGCGCCGGCGAAATCCCGGAGCTCTACGAGGGCTGGCGCGATCGCCTGGCGCGCCACGCCTTCGGTATCGGCGACCTGATGAAGACCGAGACGCTGCAGGACTCGCCCGAAACCTACCGTGACAAGATCGGCGGCAAGCGGCGCAACGTCTCGGCGGCCTACGAACTGGCGCTCAAGGCCCCGCGCCCGTACTTGAGCGGCGACCAGATTTCCTATTACGTTGCGGGCCGCGGAACCCGGGTCAAAGTGAGCGCGGCGGCGCGCCTGGCCGCAGAATACGACCCGGCCAATCCCGACGAAAACGTCGAATACTACCAGGCCAAGCTCGCCGAGCTTTACGCCAAGTTCAGGCCCTATGCCGAGAGGCCCGGTCTCTTCAGCCCTGCCGAAGTCGAAAGCGCGACCGAACAGCCGGAGCAGCAGTCGATGTTCGACGAGGCCGTGACCGAGAAAGCCGGCAAATAGGATCCGCCTGAGATGCCGGAGCGATGAAACGGAAGATCATCGGGTTTCATCTGGACGAGCAGGCCGACTGGGTCGCGGACCTCGAGTGCGGACACACGCAGCACGTGCGCCATCAGCCGCCCTGGCAGCAGCGTCCGTGGGTGACGACCGCAGAGGGACGTCAGAGCCGGCTCGGCGTCGAACTCGACTGCAAAAAGTGCGACGACGAGGCCGCCGCATAGGCATGAGCGGCTGGCATGGTGTCCCGGAAATAAGATTGAGCCCAGGATCTCGAGGCGGTCATTACCGAGCGCAGCGAGGAATCTCGCCTTCCACGAAGGAACGAATAACGATCCGGGATTCCTCGGTCGCTGACTCCCTCGGAATGACACCCTGACGCTATCTCGAGGCGGTCATTCCGAGCGCAGCGAGGAGTCCCGGTCTCGGAATGACACCTTGACGCTTTTCTGGATATGCAAGTTATTTGCGGGACGTCACACTAGCGGCGCCAGCGTAGATTGCCGTTTTCGTCGCGAAATTCCTCGACGAGCTGATCGCCGCTAAGCCGCAGCATCAGGAATCCGTTGAGCGCGCGCGCCGGCTCTTCGACGTCCTTGGCGTTGCGGTTCTCGGCCCACTCCAGCGTGAAGCCGGCGGCGCCGAGCCCGGTCTCGGCGGCAAACGGCAGCCACGGCACGCCGCAGTGCCCGACGCATCGCGCCATCAGATTGCGCCCGCCGCCGATCGGAAACGGCGCCAGCGCGTAGCCGGCGTGGACGTGTCCCCAGTACCAGTAATCGGGGCCGCCGTCGGTCGCCTGGAGCACCTGGTTCCACAATCCGCGACGGTGATCTTGACGCCGGCGCCCGCCGGTTCGACGTCGATGCCGGCGTGATGGGTGAGCAGGATGACGCGGCGGCCGGCCTGGCGCGCGGCGCGCGTCAGGGTCGCGAGCCACGGGAGCTGAACGTCGGTGTCGATGAAGCCGTTGAGGTAGAGGTCGTGCGCGTAATAGGCGGTGTCGATCGCGATTATGGTCCAGTGATCGTTCTGCAGAGAAAAGTAGCTCAGCCCCTGCTGCGCTTTGAACCGCGGATCGGCAAGCGCGATCTGGAAGTAGCTCACGCCGCTCGAGTACATCTCGTGATTTCCGTTGAGCGCGAATGACGGCGCGTTGGCGTTGACACCCGCCGGCCAGAGCGCGAGGAACTTGTTGCGCACCTCGCTTTCGGCGCCGGCGTAGTAGATGTCGCCCAGATGGATCGTATGGTCGGGCCTGAGGTCGGCGATGCGCTGGGCGATGCTGCGCGAGGAGGGGTTGCCGGTGCCCCAGTCGCCGGCGATCGCGATCGTCACCGCGTTGCCGATCCGCACGATCGGGCTGATGTTGCGCGCGATATGGGTGGGGAACGGCAGCGGCCGCGATTCCAGCAGATGGAAGAACGTCCCGAGCCATCCCGGATGAAGTTCCCGTACTGATAGAAGTCGGTCGCGTCGATCGCGCTCATCGGCCGCGCCGGCGGCGCCTCGGAGGTCATCGCCGCCGCCAGCAGCGAAAGCTGCAACTGGTGCGGCTGCGCGCTCTTGAGCGTGTCGACGAGTTTGCTGGGTGCGGTTTGATCGAGCGCGGCCTTGAGCGCGGCGATAACCGACTGGGCGCGCGGCAGAGCGTTCCCGCTGGCGGCCTCTAGCTTGTCCAGTATCGCTTTGATCTCGTCCGGCACGGGTTTGCTTTGCGCGCCTGGCCTTTCGATATGCAGGATCGATTTCCCCGCTGCGTCGGCCTGCCGCAGCAGGCGCGGAGTCGCGAGCGGAGGCGGCCATGTTGCGGCCGCCGCGCCTCCTCGCGCAGCTGCCGCTCCCGCGGGTGCGGCCGCGGTAACCGCCGCCGTGGCGCCTCCCGCGAGCGCGCTTTTCAACTCGCTCGCGATCCATCCGGCCGCGCCGCGCCGCGCCGCTCGCGGCGCGAACCCTTGACCGCGGGCCGCCCGGCGAAGCGCGCGCCCGCGATCGTCGCGGCCGGTCCCCTTTTTTCCGTCCAGCCGGCGGCCGGATTGGTGGTGTCGAGCACGCTGGCATAGCCGCCCGGCAAGAGGACAAACGGCGCGCCGATGCGCCCGCAGTAATCGAACGGAACCGCGCCGCCGCTGCGATGGAAAGTCTCGAACCAGGTCGGGAAGAGAAAGTCCGAGACCGTCACGCCGTCGATCGCACAGCCGAACTCGTCGGCCTGACAGGGGTCGCAGATTTCATAGGCGTAAAGCATCAGGCGGCTGTTTTCCGTCGTGCACACGGAGAGATTGATCGACGGATCCGCCAGCAACTCCATCAGTTCGTGGCTCGCGGTGACCGTCCATTCGACCCCGGCGTCGCGCGCGGTCTTCACGAACACTTTGCCGAGCGGCATCGCTTCATCAGTCAAATCGTGGTAACCGAGCGTGCCCGCCTAGCCGGTGTCGTCGAGGATGACCAGCCACCAACTTCCGGAGAGCGGCTTCGTGCCGGGTGCAACGAAGCTTATCGTCGCGTCGACGCCCCAGGCGGGCGCGAAGTGCTCGCTCACCTGGCGCTGCAGCGCTGCTGCCACGGTGTGAACTTCGGCAGGAGTGACCAGCTTGCTCTCGTTGATGATCGAGACTCGTATCGTGGCCATTTTCTCCCCTTGGACGCGCGCCGCGGCGCATTGCGCGGCGCGCCGGCCTGCTTCGGCTGCGTCGTTACGCCATCCGGGATTCTTCCCTGGCCAGGTCGCCGAGCGCGGCGGCAGCGCGATCGCAAAGCTCGGTGGCGACTTCGGGGGTCATCACCGTCGAGAGCGCGATAAGTCCGCGCGGCGCGAAAAACAGTCCCCGGTTCAGCGCTGCCAGATGAAAGTCCTCCATCATTCGCGCCGCGCGAGCGTGCACCTCACCCGCCCCCGCGCCTTCGAAGGCGGCGTTCATCAGCGAGCCCGACCGGCGGATGCCGAACGGGAGACCCAGCGTTGCCGCTGCGCGTTCCAGTTCCGCCTGAATCCCGCTGGCCATCCGGTCCATCGCGGCGATCCGCTCGGCGGTCAACTCGCGCAGCGAAACCACCCCGGCGGTGCAGGTCAGCGGGTTGCCGTTGAAGGTGCCCGAATGATGCATCGCGTGCGGCGTCGCGGGATCGAAATGCGCCATCAGATCCGCGCGCCCGCCGAGCGCGCCCACCGGCAAGCCGCCGCCGACGATCTTGCCCATCATGGTGAGGTCGGGCGCGACTCCCGCCGCCGCCTGCACGCCGCCCACTCCGAGCCGCAGCGTTATCACTTCGTCGGCCACGAACAGCGCGCCTGCGCGCGCCGCAGCGCCGGCCACACGGGGCAGAAAGTCGGGCGGTGGCGCGATGATTCCGCTCGAACCGAGTACGGGCTCGAGGAAGACCGCAGCGATGTCGCCCCCGTGCCGCGCGAGCATCGCCTCGAACGACGCGGCGTCTCCGTATTCCGCGAGCATCGTGCGCCCGCCCTCGCCGGCCCATTCGGAGGATAGGTCGTCGTAGGATCCGTGATAGCCCTGCCGCGCCATCAGCAGCTGCGTGCGGCCGGTCACGTGGCGGGCAAGCTGCGCGGCGAGCATTCCGGCCTCGCTGCCCGAATTGCAGAATCGCACCCGCTCGACCGAAGCGACGCGCTCGCAGATGAGCTCCGCAAGTTCGACCTGCGCCGCATTGCGCGCCGGCCACGCCGTGCCGTTCGCGCCCGCACGCGCGATCGCCTCGACGATCGGCGGATAGGCGTTGCCGTGCACGAGGCTCGTATAATTGCCGAGCAGATCGATGTAGCGGTTGCCGTCGACGTCCCAGAGAAACGGCCCTGCCCCGCGCACGATCGCCAGCGGGTACGGACGATGGAAGGTTACGCTGCGCGTGTCGCCGCCGGGCATCACGCGTGCCGCGCGCTCTCCGAGAGCGGCCGAGCCAGGGGTCCGCGTACGATAGAGTTGTTCGATCGAGTTCATGCGGAGACCTCCCGTATCGAACTGAAGATTGCTCGGCGGCGCGGGTTTCGGCGGCGGCCCGGCCGGCCGCTAAGCCGCCTCGACCGGGTTTTCCAGCGCGCCCAGGCCCTCGACCTCGACCCGTACCCGGTCGCCCGGCTTCATGAAGACCGGCGGCTTGCGCGTGTAGCCGACGCCGGCCGGCGTGCCGGTCGAGATCACGTCGCCCGGCTCGAAGGTGAAGACCTGCGAGAGATACGAGACGACATGCTCGGTCTTGAAAATCAGGTTGCGCGTGTTCGAGTGCTGCATGCGCTGGCCGTTTAAGTAGAGCGAGATCTCGAGGTTGTGCGGATCGGGAATCTCGTCGCGCGTCACAAGGTACGGCCCCATCGGCGCGAAAGTGTCGAAGGTCTTGCCGATCATCCACTGCCCGGTCTTCATCTGGTAATCGCGGCAGCTTACGTCGTTCATGATCGTGTAGCCGGCCACGTACTCCATCGCGCGCTCGGGCGGGATATCGCGGCCGGCGCGCCCGATAATGAAGGCGAGCTCGCCCTCGTAGTCGATCATCGGGGAGACTTTGGGAATCCTTACCGCGTCGCCTGGCCCGATCACGCAGTTGGCATACTTGGAGAAGAACGTCGGAACCTCGGGAATCTTGAAGCCGGCCTCTTCGGCGTGGTCGCGGTAATTGAGTCCCACCAGGATGAGTTTGGTCGGGCGCGGCACGGGCGCGCGCAACCGGACCGACTCGGCGCGGCGGGCAAGCCCGCGCTCTCGCGCGCCGTCGGCGCCAAGCCGCGCGACCAGCGCGAGCGCCTCCCGGGCGGCGTTCATCGCGCGCTCGCCGGCCTCGAGAAAGGCGACCATCTCGGGCGGCACGGCCTGGAGCGCAAGCTCGCTGGCGCGGCGCTCACCGCGCTCCTCCATCAGCGCGCGACAGGCGGCGTTGAGGTCGACTACGAGACCTTCGGCGAGGGCGCCGAGGCGAAGGTGTCGGGGCTCGTCTTCGAATGTGACCAGGCGCATTGATAGTGAGTTCTCCTTGCAGGATAGCCGCGCTGCGGGCGCGTTTCGTCACGGCAGTATAGTGCAAACGGCGGCGCTGACCCCAAACGGGCGGAGGTCATGGTCGTAGCTTGCATTTATTGGCGCCGTGATGAACGCTTGATGAAACCGGGCGATGCGCACAATCGGTGTAAAAAAACTCGTCATCGGAATAGCGGCCGCGGCGGTCGCGATCGCGGCCGCGATGCCGATCCTGCACTCCCGCTGTATCGAACTTCGAGGCGCGGAGATGCTGACGGTCTCGATGGCGCGGCTGGCCGATGGCGAAGCGCACCTTTTCTGCTACCGCGACCAGGCCGGTCAGCGGCTGCGCTTTCTTCTCGCGCAGGGCGATGACGGCAAGGTCCGCGCGGTCTTCGACGCCTGCCGCCAGTGCTATAAGTTCCGCCAGGGCTACAAAGTATCGCACGGAATGCTGATCTGCAGGCTCTGCGGCAACCGCTATCCGATCAATCACATGACCAGGGGCGAAGCCTCGTGCGTGCCGGTCAGCCTGGCGCATCATGAAGATTCGTCGCGGGTCGAAATCAAAGTGTCCGATCTCAAGTCGGGCGCGGCGCTGTTTTGAGATCGGCAACGGACTCGCGGCGTCCTGACCGCGCCGCGGCTGCGCTAGTGGCGCTGGCGATCCTGCTCGGCGGGATGCCGCTGACCCCTGGGATAGTGGTGCATAGTTCCGAGACGATGTTCACCCTGGACATCTGCCATCCCGGGCAAAGTTTCAGCCACTCGCCGGCGGCGGTGGCGGCGATTTTTCCGGGCTCTCCTGCCGTAACGCAGTTTTGCCGGAGCGCGGGCACGATGCCGTGACGACGATGGCGCTGCGCGTGCGAGCGGCTGACGCTCCTGATCCGCCGCCGGCAAAAACCCGCGCCTAAGCGGACGAATCGGATATTCAGGTTTTGCGAGCATGGCGTCGCACAGCGGCGACGCGACGCTCGAGCGCGTCGTTGGGATGCCCTGCAGCCGGTCGGACGCACTTACCGGAGAAGGCTATGAAATACGGATGCGTTCTCTTGCTGGTTCTGGCTATTGCGATACCCACCGCGGCATTCGCGCACGGCGTTGTGGGAGACTATGTTTTTCTCGAGCCGCTAATCGCGGAAGACCCTACGCCGGCCAATGAGTTTGATATCGCCCAACCTTCATGGACCAAGGCCAGCGACCGCCACGACTTCACACTCGGATACTCATTGGAGAAGGTGCTCTACCTGGATGACAACGAAATGCCGCGCTTCAGCGTCGGGCTCGACAACGCCTGGCACTATCAGTGGCCGAAGAATACGCCGGATGAGCGCGGCTTCGACAACCTCGAGCTTTTCGCGAAATGGGCGTTTTTCGTCTCAGCCGCGCACGAATTTCTGCTCTCGGCCGGTCCGCTTTTGCAACTGCCCACGGGCACTCCCGCGGTTGAGGAGCAGAGTCATACGAGTCTGGGGCCACTCTTCCTGTGGGAGAAGGGGATGGGCGATTTGCCCAATGTAACGGGACTCAGGTATCTGAGACCGTTCGGACTTCAGGGAGACTTCGCTTATTTGCCGGCACTGGGCGGTCATACAAGCCATCTGATGTTCGCCGACGGGGTGGTCGAATATTCACTGCCATACCTGAGCAATTCCGTCCGCGACATCGGGCTGAACAGCCGTTTAGAAACCTCTTTCTTTTTACCGAGTTCAACTACTCGCAGTTGATCACGGGTCCCTCGCAGCAGACTTTTCCCAATATCGTGGCAACGCCCGGAATCGCCTATGTGGGCTACCATTTCGAGCTGAGCTTCGGCACGCAACTCGCGCTCAACCACGCGTCGGTGCCGGGCACTCACGCCGTGGCGATCGGTCTTCTCGACATATTCTACGATTCGATATTTCCCAGGATCGGCAATTGGACGATCAATCGAGGCTTCCCGGGATGAACACGCTCACGCTGTGGATCATCGGCGTCTGCCTGCTGCTGGCCGCAGGCGCGGCCGGCCCTTTGGCGGCGCTGGCGCATTCGTTTCCGCAGGAGGAGACGCCGTCGGCCGGCCAGCGCCTCTCTTCGCCGCCCTCCGCGATCACGATCAAATTCGACGCGCCGATCGAGAAGTTGTTCGCCAAGCTCGACGTGCTGGACGCCGAGGGCAAGTCCGAAGCCGTCGGTCAACCGCAGGTTGATCCGAGCGCACTGACCCTGTCGGTCAAACTCGCCGCGCTCAAGCCGGGCGATTACACGGTGAAATGGGCGGTCGTCTGCATCGACTCGCACCACACGGAAGGCTCATACGTCTTTACAGTTGCGGGAGGCGGCGGATGACGCAGATCGGGGAGCGGGCGCTCGTCGCGTGGCCGTTGCTGGTGGCGGAGGTCCTGATCTTCGGCACGGCCGCGTTTGCCGTGCTGTTGGCGCCGGAGGCCCAGTCTGAAGAAGTCGCCAACGCGCTCACGCCGCTATGGCGCGTGCTCGCGCTCATGGCGGTCGTGTCCTCGCCGCTCGCTCTGCTGATCGGCACCGCGAACATGGGGGACCTGTCGCTGCGCGCGGCGCTGCCTTTTGTTCCGGACGTGCTTCGCGAGACGCATTTTGGAAAGGTCTGGCTCTGGAGCTTTCCCCTCAGCCTGAGCTTGCCCGCGATCGCGTGGACGCGCGGGCGCGGACCGCTGAAGACGGCGGCCCTGGGCCTCGCCGCGTGCGGTCTGCTCTTGCTTGGGAGCCTTTCTGGCCACGCGATCGACCGCGGCGCGCTCGCGGTCGTCGTGTACTTCGCGCATGAAGTCGCGGCAGCGCTTTGGATCGGAGCGATCCTCGGGCTCTGGGTGGGCGCTGTACGCGGCAAGCTTGGATCGGAGTGGGTATTGCGGACTGCGCCGCGGGTTTCGGGCGTCGCAGGATGGACGGTGACAATACTCATACTGAGCGGTCTGTACACGGCTTACTATTCGCTCGGCGCCGACCCGCACCGTCTAATCGAAGCGGCATACGGACGGACCCTGGTGGATAAGGTCTGTGCGGCGATGCTCGTACTGATGATCGGCGCGTACAACCGCTACTGGGTGATGCCCGCGGTTTCTGAGACATCAGCGCAGGCGAGCCTTCTGCGGAATGTGGGCATCGAGTGTATCCTTTTGGTCGGCGTTCTAGGTCTGGCGGCGCTGCTCGCCAACACTCCGCCGGCGCATTGAGGGGACTTGCTGCGCGCGCTCTTGGTTTGAACTTCCGTAGCGTGCGCACGATGCGCAGCGCTTGCCCTGACTGCAGATTATCCGCCAGCAACAAGCCAATCGCGCCAACCTTTCGCGTCCACGTTCCTGCAGGCGCAAGCGGCTCGGCCGGGCTCGCTTCGGTGTCGCGTACACTGTACCAATCAGAAACTGTCGGTGTACTGAATACGGAGCGAGCATGCCGGGTGCTTTTCTATATGTGCTGGCCGCGCAAGCTTCGGGCCTTCGCTTCGCGCATGACCAGTGGCTGTCGTGGGACCGGTCCTTGCTCTGGCCGGAAGCGGCCGATGCGATATCGGCGTTTGCCGCGGCAATCTGTCTGGTCGTGCTGGTGCCATTGATGCCAAGAGTGTTTGCATTTGCGACCGGCAGGAGACTCGCAGATACCAACCGCGAGCTCGAACCTGAGGTCGCCGAGCGCAAGCGGGCCGAGGCCATTTTTCGAGGTTTGTTGGAATCGGCTCCGGACGCGATGGTGATCGTGGATGCGAAAGGAAACATCGCGCTGGTGAACGGACAGACCGAGAGACTCTTCGGCTATCAGCGGGAGGAGATGGTCGGCAAACCGATGGAGTTGCTGATGCCGGAGCGCTTTCGCGGACGCCACGTAAGCGAGCGCATGAACTACGTCAAGGAGCCGCGGGCGCGAGCGATGGGCAGCGGGCTCGAGTTGTTCGGCCGGCGCAAGGAGGGCAGCGAATTCCCGGTCGAAATCAGCTTGTGTCCGCTGCGCACCGATGCAGGGATGCTGATCTCGAGCGCCATCCGCGACATTTCGGATCGCAAGCGCGTGCAGCTCGAACTGGCGCGTGCGCGCGACGAGGCCCTTGAGGGGTCCAGGCTTAAATCGGTCTTCGTCGCCAACATGTCGCACGAATTGCGCACGCCGCTTAACGGCATTATCGGTTTCAGCCAGTTGCTGTACGCTGGACACATTGCGCCGGGCTCGGCTGAATACAAACAGAGCCTTGCCGATATCCTCTCCAGCGCGCGCCACCTGCTGAGCGTCATCAACAATGCGCTCGACCTCGCCAAGGTCGAATCGGGCAAGATGGAATTCGTGCCGGAGCCGATCGATCCTGCGCTGCTGGTCGAGGAAGTGCGCAGCGTGCTGCGCGCTATAGCTGCGCAAAAGAACATCCGGGTCGACGCTGAAGTCGCGCCGGATCTCGGCGGTGTCGTTCTCGATTCAGGAAAACTGCGGCAGGTCCTCTACAACTATCTTTCGAACGCGATCAAGTTCAGCGGCGATGGCGCGCACATCACGATCCGGATGCGCCCTGAGGGCGAGGCATGGCTGCGCCTCGAGGTCGAGGACAGTGGCGAAGGTATCCGCGCCGAAGATTTGCCGAGGCTGTTCACCGAGTTTCATCAACTCGATTCCTCCTCCAGCAAACGGCATCAGGGCACCGGCCTCGGCCTCGCTCTGACGCGGCAGATCGTCGAGGCGCAGGGCGGCACGGTCGGGGTGTCGAGCGAGCACAGCAAGGGCAGTGTCTTCTGGGCGGTGCTACCGCGCCGCTACCCGGCGCGCGACAGTAACGGGCCGGAGCGGGCCCCAAACGGCAGCCATCCTCATTGAATTTGTTGACCGAACGGTTGCTGATTGAAGATTGTCGCTCTCCCTAGTTTACTGGTGCCGAGGCTCCGGCCGGGAGAAGCGCGGATGTACATACCGAAGACGTTCGAGGTTACCGACGCCTCGACGCTCCACCAGTTCATCGAAACCTACAGCTTTGGGACGCTAGTGACGATCGCCGCCGAAGAGCCGACCGCAACGCGGCTGCCGATGATCCTCGACCGCGCAACCGGCAAGCACGGAACCCTGCTTGGCCACGTCGCGCGCGCCAATCCGCAATGGCGCTCGTTCGACGGCCGCCAGCGCTGTCTCGCGATGTTCGACGGGCCGCATGCCTACGTTTCGCCGAGCTGGTATGCGACGTCGCCCGCGGTTCCGACCTGGAACTATGCGACCGTGCACGTTTACGGCATCGCCCGCGCGATCCATGACACGGAGCGGCTCTCCGCGCTGGTGGACAGGCTGGTCGGCATATACGAAGCCGGGCTGAGCGAGCCATGGCCCGGCACGATGCCCGCCGACTTCAGGGCGTCGATGCTCAAGGCCATCGTCGGATTCGAGGTCGAGATCGAGCGAATCGAAGGCAAGTTCAAGATGGGACAGAACCGGCCGCTCGAGGATCGAATCGGCGCGGTAGAACATCTCGAAAGGAGTGCCGATCCCGCTGCACGCGCGCTCGCGAGCCTCACGCGCAATCACCTTGGGCTCGAGCCCGCCGGCGCGCAGGAAAAGCCGGGTTAACGCGCCCCCGAACCGCGCGATCCGGCCGAGTCGATCAGACGACGCCTTCGGCCCGCAGGCGCTCAAGCTCGGCGTCGTCGTAGCCCATGACCTCGCGCAGAATGCTCGCGGTGTGCTCGCCCAAAAGCGGCGAGGCGGCAATTGCGACCGGGCTTTCGGACAGGATCAGCGGACAGCCTACGGTCTTGAACGAGCCGCGCTCCGGATGTTCGACGTCGGCGACCATCCCGCGCTGGGCGAGCGCCGGATCCTCGATCAAATCCTTCATCGAGAGAATCGGCCCGCACGGAACGTCGGCCTCCATCAGGGTCCGCATCACTTCGTGCTTGGTGTGGCGCATCGTCCATTGCTCGATCACGCCGAACACCTCGTCGAGATGCTTGATCCGAGCCTCGGGCGTCGCATACGCGGGATCGTCCGCGAGTTCGGGGCGGCCGGCGATACGCGCGAGCGCCGGCCACACCTGGGGCTGGATAATCACGTAGCAATAGTCATTCGCACCGCCCGGCGCGCAGCGCAGCGCGGCGCCGGGTTGGCCGCCGCCTGACGCGTTGCCGGAACGCGGCACCTCGTCGCCGAAGCTGCGGTTGGGATACTCGGCGAGCGGTCCGCGCCTGATCCGCTGCTGGTCGCGCAGCTTCACGCGGCACAGATTGAGCACCGCATCCTGCATCGCGACTTCGACGCGCTGGCCGCGCCCGGTCCGTGTGCGCTGGTAGAGTGCGGCCACGATCGCGGCCACCATGTGCATTCCGGTGCCGGAGTCGCCGATTTGCGCGCCGGTGCTCGTCGGCGGGCCGTCCTCGAAGCCGGTGGTGCTCATCGCGCCGCCCATCGCCTGCGCGATCGTCTCATAGGCCTTGCAATCTTCGAACGGGCCGGCGCCGAAACCCTTGATCGAAGCGAAGATAATGCGCGGGTTGAGCTTTTGGAGGCGCTCCCAGGTGAAGCCTTCGCGGTCGAGCGCGCCGGGGCCGAAATTTTCAACCAGCACGTCCGCGCGTTTAATCAGTTCGTCCAGGATGCGCTTGCCCTTCGCCGACTTGATATTCAGCGTGACACTGCGTTTGTTGCAGTTGAGCATCGTGAAATAGAGGCTGTCAACGCCGGGAAGATCGCGAAGCTGTCCACGCGTGATATCGCCGCGGCCCGGCATCTCGACCTTGATCACGTCGGCGCCGAGCCACGCCAGGATCTGCGTGCAGCTCGGGCCCGACTGCACGTGCGTCATGTCCAAAACCCGCACATCCGAGAGCGCCTTGTCCATCTCTTTCCTCATCACTTGTACATCGTCTGGTTCATCGTTCCCGGCGCGTAAACCTCGGGATCGATCCACACATTGATAAGCGCGCATTTGCCGGATTCGCGTGCGCGCCTGAGCGCCGGCCCGATTTCCTTCGCTTCGTGCACTTCTTCGCCATAGCCGCCGAACATCGCGGCGAACCGCTCGAAATGCACGTCGCCGAGGTAATTTGCGACCTCGCCGCGCGCCTTGCCGTACTTCGCCGTCTGCCCGTAGCGAATCTGGTTCATGTGTGAGTTGTTGCCGACGACGCCGATGAACGGCAGGCCGTAGCGCACGCAGGTCTCGAAGTCCCAGCCCGTCAGCCCGAACGCGCCGTCGCCGAAGAGGCACACGACTTCCTTGTCGGGCCGCGCGAGCTTGGCCGCCATTGCGAACGGCGTGCCCACGCCGAGCGTGCCGAGCGGGCCGGGATCCATCCAATGGCCCGGCGACTTGGGCTGGATCGCGCCGGCGGAAAAGGTCACGACGTCGCCGCCGTCGCCGATGAAGATCGTGTTCTCGGTCAGGAACTGGTTGATTTCGTGCGCGAGGCGCAACGGATGAATCGGGCTCGCGTCGGAGAGCAACCGCGGGCGCATCGCCTCGGCGCTCTTGTTTTCCTGCTCGCGCAGTTCGCGCAGCCACGGGTCGCGCCGTCGCGCGCCGCTGTCAACGCGGCCGCTCGCGGCCTGGGTGACGGCGGCAAGGATCGCGCCGGCGTCGCCGACGAGGCCCAGCGAGACGTCGCGGTTCTTGCCGACGGTGCGGTAGTCGAGATCGATTTGCACCACGGTCGCCTCCGCGCGGAGCCTCCGCCCGTAACCCATCCGGAAGTCGAAGGGCGTGCCGACGATCACGATCGCGTCGGCCTTCTCGAAGGCGTAGCCGCGGGTCTGATGGAAGTGATGCGGGTCGCCGGGCGCGAACGTGCCGCGCGCCGCGCCGTTCATGTAGGCCGGGATGTTAAGCCGCCGGCAGAACTCGATCGCCGCGGCGCCTGCCCGGCAACTCCAGACCTGAGTGCCGAGCAGGACGCACGGGCGCTCGGATTTCACCAGGATGTCGGCGAGGCGCTCGACCTCGCGCGGATCGCCGGCGGTTTTGGTGGACGCGCGATAGCGGCCGGCGACCGGGATGCGCGCCCGGGTGGCGTCGACGCGCGCGTCCAGCACGTCGCGCGGGATTTCCAGGAACGACGGTCCCGGCGCGCCGTTGTAGCATTCGCGAAACGCCATGCTCACCATATCGGCGATTCGCTCGGTGGAAGATACCGTCGCCGCGAACTTGGTGATCGGCTGCATCATGTCCACGTGCGGCAGGTCCTGCAGCGAGCCCATGCGATGCTGCGTGAGCGGGCCTTGACCGCCGATCAGCAGCATCGCGCTCTCCGCGCGAAACGCGTTGGCGACGCCGGTCACGGCGTCGGTCGTCCCCGGTCCCGCCGTGACCACCGCGCATCCGGTCTTGCCGGTGACGCGCCAGTAGCCGTCGGCGGCGTGGGCGGCGACCTGTTCGTGGCGGACGTCGACGATCTTGATGCCCTCGTTCAGGCAGCCGTCATAGATGTCGATGATATGGCCGCCGCAGAGGGTGAAGATGGCTTCGACGCCTTCGTTCTTGAGCGCCTTGGCCACCAGGTTGCCGCCGGAAATTTTCGGGCTCGCGTCGGCCGCGGGCGCTGCGCCTTCGGTCAATCTCTCAACAGCTCCGGCCATGGTCACTCTCCTGCGGGGATTTTCGGCATACCTTTCACTTTCACGATGGAATGGAGCGGGGTCTCGGGCGTGCGCGAGGCAAGTTGCCGGACGCAAATCGCATCGATTGATATACCGCCTCGCAGCAAGCGCGGCAAACCTTGCCGTAATCCGAGTCCCGGTGCGCCCCAGCGATATCGCCTCAGCGGTGTGCCCATCCGGCGATATAGCGGCGGCTGTCGAATTTGCGCGACGTGCTCGCATACGACATGTAGCGCACCAGGCCATAGATCGGCCGCTCCGGCCCCCATGCGCGGTCGTGTTTGCCGGCGATCGCCCAGGCGATGCCCGCGTAACCGTTGGGATCGCGGCCGTCGAGTTCGTACTTGTCGTTGAGATGGACCGCGGCCTCGTAGGCGGCTGCCGGCGTCGGGCTCCACTCGAGAATTTTCTTGGCCCAGTACATGCGCAGGTATCCGTGCATCCAGCCCGAGACCGCCATCTGCGTCTGCGCCGCATTCCAGAGCGGATCGTGGGTCTCGGCCCGTTCGAGTTGCGCCGCCGAATATAGATGAGGGCGGCGGTCGCGCGCATGCCTCTTCAATGTGGCGAGCGCCCAGGGCTCGCCCGCTTCGAGGCGGTCGTAATTCGGATTGAAGCGCACGAAATTGATCGCGAGTTCGCGGCGCACGATCAACTGCTCCAGAAAGGCGTCGCGAATCGCATGCGGCGCGTCGGCTTCGCGGACCGCCAGGGCAAGCGTATGTGGACCAAGATGGCCGAAGTGCAGATACGGCGAGAGGCCGCTCGTGCCGTCGAGTTCGGGACAATTGCGGGTCTGCGTATAGCTGCGAAGGCCGTCACGGATGAAGCGGCGCATGCGCCGTATCGCTTCGCCGCTGCCGCCGCGAAAGCCGCTCGCCACGCCCACCGACCGATCAAGCTTCAACTCGTCGAGCAGTTGTGTCGATGCGGCCAGCGTGCGCAATCCGGCGGGCGTGCGCCATGCAACCCGCACCGCCGGCGTGTGAACCGGCTGCAGAAAGCGATCGAGCTCGGCGAGAATTCGCGGCCTGATCGTTCGCGCCGCGTAATGCTCCCTGCCGAGCAGCGCGCTCGGCACGATTACGTCTGCGTCCACGCTCAGGAGCGGAACCTCGACCGTGCGCGCGGCTGCGACGCGCCATCGGTTTGAACGGCCGAGCGGATTCTCGTCGGTCACGACGAGCGCCGGACGCGCCTCCGCGCAAAGCCGCGCGAAGGCGCGAAGCGGGCTTGCGCCGCCGCTTGCCCGGATCGCGAATCCGATTCGCATCCGCCGAAGCCGCTCGACCGTGTCCTCGAGGCCTTCGAGCATGAAGGCGTAGTGGCGCAGGTTGGCGGCCGGATGGCGCGAGAGCAGGCAGAAGAAGACCAGGACGGGTTTGCCGAGTTCGTTGCCGGCGCGGATCGCCACGGCGAGCGCAGGGTTGTCGATCGCCCGCTGCGCGCGCTGCATCCAGTAAATCACGCATCGTCCCTGCGGATCCGGATCGCCCGGACGCCTGACGGTGATGCGCGGATCGCCGGCGAATCTAGCGGCGGCGAAAATGATCCGCGATCACCCGGGCCACGCAGCAGGTGACCCGCTTGCCCGTGGGGATGTGAAGAAACTCGTTGGGGCCGTGAGCGTTCGTATGTGGTCCGAGCACGCCGGTGACCAGGAACTGGGCGTCGGGAAAGCGCTCGCCCAGCATATTGGTGAACGGAATCGTGCCGCCCTCGCCCATGTATGCGGCCGGCTTGCCGAAACAGGTTTGCGACGCCTGCTCCAGCGACTGCTCGAGCCACGGCGCCAGCGCCGGCGCGTTCCATCCGCTCGCCGCCCAGTTGCTCTCGAAGCTCACACGCGCGCCGTGGGGCGGCTCTTGCTCCATCAGGCTTTGCAGCTTGCGCGTCGCCGCCGCGCCGTCGCTGGTCGGCGGCAGCCGCAGCGACAGCTTGAGCGTGGTCGTCGGCCGCATCACGTTGCCCGCCGCGGCCGGAGCCGGCAGACCGTCGGCGCCGATGATCGAGAGCGCGGGCCGCCACGTGCGATCCAAAATCAGTTCCGTCGGATCCATTGTGAGCGGGCGCGTTCCCGGGACGAACGGAAACCTGGTGTAGAGACTCTCGCCGAGCGCGGCGCCGGCGGCGGCTGCCTGTTGCCGGCGCGCCGCGGGAATCTCAACGTGAAAATCCGCGGGCAGGATGTTGCCCGTCGCTTCATCTTCGATCCGGCTGAGCAGGCGGCGCACGATGCGGAAGCTGTCGGGGACGACGCCGCCGGCATCGCCCGAATGAACGCCCTCGGTGAGCACTTCGACCTTGAGCGTTCCGCCCGCAAGCCCGCGCAGCGAAGTGGTGCACCACAACTGTTCGTAGTTGGCGCAGCCGGAGTCGAGCGCGATGACGAGGCTCGGTTTGCCGATGCGGTTGCTCAGGTGATCGACGTAAGCCGGTAGGTCGTAGCTGCCGCTTTCCTCGCACGCCTCGATCATGATGGCGCAGCGCCCATGCGGAATCGATTGAGCTCCAAGCGCGCCGATCGCGGCCAGGCATGCGAACATCGAATAACCGTCGTCCGCGGCGCCGCGCCCGTACAGGCGGTCGTCCTCAAGCACCGGTGTCCACGGCCCGAGGCCCGGGTTCCATCCGGTCATCTCCGGCTGCTTGTCCATGTGGCCATAGAGCAGCACGCAGTCGTCTGAGGCTCCCGGAATATCGATGAACAGGAGCGGCGTGCGGCCCTCGAGCCGTATCACTTCCAACTCAAGGCCCTTGATCGGCTGACGGCGCGCCCAGTCGGAGAAGCGTGCGACCACCTGTTCCATGTAGCCGTGCGCGCGCCATTCCGGATCAAAGGCCGGCGACTTGTTCGGGATACGCACGTATTCGGTCAGCTCGGGCAGGATCGATTGATCCCACAGCCGTTCGACGTAGCTCTGGATGGCCGTATTGTCCATGGGAGACAAGCCTACCCATCCGGAGAGTCGCGGGCAAAAGCTCGCCGGCGCGCGCGGCGGAAAGGACTCTCCTCAACGGCGCGAGCGCCGGCGCGTCAGCGGAGCGAAGCCGCAGCGCGATCGATCCGTTCGATCATGATGTTGCCATCTTCGTTGAAAGTCGAACCGCGCGAGCTCGATCGGAGCGCCTCGAATCGCGCCGCAAACTCCGCGTCGCCGAGCGTGAAGCGCAGCGGGCGATCGACGGTCGAGTAGTGAAAGCGCTGGCCCTGGTAGATGCTGGTGAGCATCGGCCCGAACGCTCCGCCTGCCGCCTGCTGCCCCTGGCATTGGAGCTGCGCGATCGGATCGGCGTTGTCGCATCTGATTGGTGGTGGGACCAGCGTCACCTGCCGGATCGCCAGGTCGTCGCCTTCGCAGTGGACGGCGGCGCTGTAGCTGACGTTTCCGAAGTCGAGCTGCCCGTTAAGCGTCATCGTGTTGTCGCCGCCCTCGGCGCGGAGATTTCTCGCGGTCAATCGCTGCGTTATCCCGCGCTGCGTGATCCCCTGGAGCTGCAGCGGAATATCGAAGGACGGCGCGTACAGGCGGAGCAGCGCGTTGATAAATCCGTACTGGGCGTCGGTGACGGCGTTGGCGCGCGCAGGAGCGTCGGCCATCTCGGCCGCGAGCACCGGATCGCCCTTAAGATACGGCATAGGATTGCTCGTGCGTCCGGCGGGAAAGAGGGCCGCGACGATCGAGGAGTCCGAAAATCCGATCGCGATGTCGAACCGGTTCTGTTCGCCGGGTGGCGGCAGGATGTGAAGGTTCGACGTCGAAAAGCTCTTCAATTGTCCAAGGCCGCTCAACTGGGGTGCAGCGGCTGCGTTATTACCCGCGTCCGCGGTGTCTGCGACCGCGAAACGCAGCATCCACGGCGTCCAGGTGACGCGCGCCTTTATAATTTCAACCCACGCCGGCGCGTCGGCGGCGTGCGCGAGCCTTTGCGCGATCGCAGGCAGCGGAGCCTGACAATCGGGGGTCGCGAGCATATTCGGTCTGGCCGTATTCGGTTCCGCTGCCCCGGCGGCAGGGTAAGCGGCGCCGATCGCCCACGCTCCCCCTTTTCCGTCACCGCCGCAATAAACCAGGCCCTCGATCTTGATTCTTGAAGCTCGCGCACCCGTTCGGCCGGCGGGAAGCTCGCCCGTAGGAAGCTCAATCGTCATCGGCACCAGTTGTATCATCACGCTCGGAATGAGATCGGGCATCAGCACGACGCGCGCGAGCGCTCTTTCGTCCGCGCGCGCAGCTCCCGACGTCAATAAAAGCAAAAGCGCTGCGGCGCCAGCGGCAAGCCGTCGTACAGGATTCCTCCGCAAACAAGGTGACTCCTTCACTCATTTAAGCCTGTCACACTCCGATCATCAGAGACAGCAAATGCGGCCGCTCAAGCGCGCGTCCGCGGCCGTGCACACGCGCGCGCAGTCGATGTTGGCAGTTCCATGGAGCGGCATTTGACCGGACGGAGAGGGCCCGTCACTCTGATTGAGGTTTCTTAGGAGATGACGACCACGCCCAAGGGTGGAGTTATGGTGGCGGTTGCGAATCCGGAAGGGGTCGCGCCGCTGATGGCGATTGCGCTTGCGGCCGCTGATCCCGACAGCGAGCCGCCCCCGCGCGTGCTCGCGCTGGTAAGCGAAGGCGGGGGCGCCAAAGGCGCCGGCGCGGCCGAGGCGCAAGCGCCGCCATCGCCGCCCGCGCTAACTTCTGCGATCGCCTACGCGCGATCGCGCGGCGTGACCGTCGAAGCGCAGACGATGCACTCGAGCGCGCCCGCGCGCGACATCATCGCGGCGGCCCGCTCGGCCGAGGTGGAGTGGATTCTCGTGGGATATCATCGCGCGGCGTCGGGCAGCGACACGTTGGGCGGGGTCGTGCGCGAGGTCTTCGTCGAGGCGAAGAAGGCGCCAATCAAGGTCGGCGCCTTCATCCAGGGCACCGACCGTCCGTTCGAGCGCGTTTTCGCGGCGATCGACACGGGGCCGGACGGCCGCGCGGCGCTCGACCTGGGCGCGCGCATCGCGCGCCACAATCGATCGCGGCTGCGCGCGCTGCTGATCGCCCATGACGAGCTCGCGATCAGCGCCACGCAGCCGGACGCCGCACTGGTCGACATGATGCGCGACGCGCGGGCGCGCCTGGGGAGCCTTTTTCGCAGCGACGTGCTCACCCGGCGCAGCCGGCAGCAATTGTTCCGCCAGAGTCCCGGGCGCCTGCTGATCGTGGGCAAGCGATTCGCCGACGAGATCGGACTGCCGCTCGACGAGGTTCCGGACGGCGACCGCTGCGTAATCGTCGTACAGGGCGCGCATTGAGTTTTCGCCCGTGATGTCCTAGTAATCCGAATCGATCGTCACCGGTTCCTCGCGGTAAGGCCGCTCAACAGGTGCGGGTACGTCAAATGCGGACCCCCGTCAAAATCCGCGGCCCTGTCATGGAGGCGTCCGATGCTGGACTTACTGATTCGCGGCGGTGAAGTGGTTACTTCGCAGGGGGCCGGCAGATGGAGCGTCGGCGTGCAGGGCGAAAAGATCGCCTTCATCGGAACCGACGAGCACGCACCTCAGGCCGGACGCACGATCGACGCCATCGGCAAAATCGTCGTCCCCGGCGGGATCGAACCTCACGCCCATCTCGACATCTACGATCTCACCAATCCCGACGCCGGCGTGAGCACGCTCGGCCCCGAAGAAGACACTCGCGGCATGGCCTTCGGAGGCACTACCACTCATCTGGATTTCTGCTTCATCGAACCCGGGATGGATATCGTCAAAGGGATCGAAACGCGAGCGGCGCGATGGAAGGGGCAATCATATGTCGATTACTCATTCCATGTCGGCCTGCTGGGCGCGCTTCCGCTGAGCGTATTTGATCAGATCGGCGACGTAATCAGCCAGGGATTTCCGAGCTTCAAGGTTTTCACCACGGACGTGATGCCGCCGCATCCCAAGCGCGTCAGGGTCCGCCTCGATATGGGGCGCGTGCAGCTTGCGATGGAGAAAGTCGCGCGGCACGACGGCATCATGGTGGTGCACGCCGAGGACGACGACCTGGTCCAGTTCAACTACGAAAGATTCGCCGCCGAGGGCAGGACCGAAGGTTGGAACATGAACCTGGTCCATACCAAGCTCTCCGAGGAGCTGGCCTTCGACCGTGTAATCCGCCTGGCCCGCGCGAGCGGAGCGGGAGTCTATTTCGTCCACACTTCGGCGCGCGAAGGGGTCGAGGCGGTGGCCGAGGCCCGTGGCCGCAACCTGCCCGTCTATTGCGAGACGCTGCATCACTATGCCTGCTTTTCTGCCGACGACTACAAGACGCCGCGCGGCTTTTGCTATCACACTTATCCGTCGCTCAAGGGGCGCGATGACAACAAGGCGTTGTGGGACGGATTGATCAACGACGCGGTATCGACCACCGCGACCGACGAATTTCCGACCTCGCTCCAGCACAAGCTCTCCGGCAAGCGGATCGACAACGTGACCGGCGGCAACCTGGGTGCCGAGGCGCGGATGGGAATCGTTTACACCGAGGGCGTGGTGAGGCGCGGGATGACGCTCGAGCGGTTTGTTGACGTGACCTCGGCCAACGCCGCGCGCATCCTCGGGCTTTATCCGCGCAAAGGGGTAATTGCCGTGGGCAGCGACGCCGATGTGGTGCTGATCGATCCGTCGATCAAAAAAAAGCTCGCCCGCGAGGACTTTCACGTGAGCGACTACAGTCCGTGGGAAGGATGGCAGGTCGAAGGATGGCCGGTTACGACGATATTGCGCGGGAAGCCGATTGTCGAAAACGGCAAGCTCCTGGCCAAACTGGGCTACGGACAACTTATTGCGCGCAAGGTCGATCCGGTCGTGCTGCGCCGTCCGGCAGCGTAGGGACCGCGCCGGCGTCCTGACGCCGCGCTATGCTGACGCTCCATCGACGGCGCCGCGCGGTGCTCCGCGCTCCTTGCGCGATACGTTGACAAGACCGCGTTTCCACCGGAAGATCATCACGATGGCCAGAATTACAGTCGAAGATTGTCTGGAAAAGATTCCCAACCGCTTCGAACTCGTGCTGGGAGCCGCCAAGCGCGCCAAGCAACTGCTCAAGGGCGCCCGTCCGCTGGTGGAGACTGACAACAAGGAAGTGGTCACGGCTCTGCGCGAGATTGCCGCGGCCAAGGTTTCGATAGAGCGGCCCCAAGAGTCCTGAACGGACGGCTGACACCCGTTCGACGGACGCCGGACCACCGTCTCGCAAGGCCGGTGGACCAGGCGCCGGAGGAACGGCAGACGACGCACCTCCCGTCTCGCGCGCGATAGCCGCGCGCGCGCGGAATTCCGATCCAGACCACCCGCGGAGTATCCGGTGGCGCGCAAATCAGGCCCCCGCAAACCCAAGATCGATCCCGGAGGCGACCCGGCGATCGGGTCCGGCGCAGATCCGGTCCGGCCCGCCGCCCGCGCCACGCGCCGCCGCCGCGGCGGCGCGGACGCATCGGAGGAAACGGCGCGACGCGATGCGCCGCTGGACGCTGAAATCGTTGATGACGAAGGCCCGGGCGCGGCGCCGATGGCCGAGGAAATCGGCGAGTTCGGCGAGCTTCCCCACGGATTCTCCCGCGCGGACGCGAGCCACGAGGCCGGCGCGAGCGCCGGAAAAGACGCTGCGGATGAAACTGGGGAAGGCCCGGCCGGCGAAGGCGGCGCGCTGGTCGCGTACGACCCGCTCGGCCGCTACCTCGCCGAGATACGGCGCTTTCCGCTGCTCAGCCGCGAAGAAGAAATCGAGATCGCCAAGCGCTACACGAAGCTCCACGACCCCGCTGACGCCTACCGGCTGGTCACCGCCAATTTGCGCCTGGTGGTCAAAATCGCGAGCGAATTCGCGCACGCCTCGCGCAACCTGCTCGACCTTATCCAGGAAGGCAACGTCGGCCTGATGGAGGCGGTGCGCAATTTCGATCCGTACCGCGGCATCCGCTTCCCGTCATATGCGGTGTGGTGGGTCCGCGCGTACATCTACCGCTTTCTGATCAACAACTGGCGGCTGGTCAAGATCGGCACCACGCAGGCTCAGCGCAAGCTCTTCTTCAATCTCCGCAAGGAGACCGAACGGCTCGAGACCGAGGGCTTCACCCCGCAGCCGCTGCTGCTCGCACAGCGCCTGGGCGTCAAGGAGAGCGAGGTGCGCGAGATGCAGGAGCGGATGGCGCACAGCGAAGTTTCGCTCAATCAGCCGGTGCGCGAGGACGAACCGATCGAATTGCTCGACGTTATTCCCGACACTGGCGACACGCCCGAGGAGGCGGCCGCGCACGACGAATGGCGCAGCTTCGCGCACGAGAAAATCGACCAGTTCGCAAGCACGCTCAAGGACAAGGAGCTCGAAATTTTCCGGAGCCGGCTGCTTTCCGAGGATCCGCCGACCCTGCAGGAGGTCGGCGCGCGGTTCGGGATCAGCCGCGAGCGCGTGCGTCAGATCGAGGCGCGGCTTAAAAAACGGCTGAAACTGTTCCTCAAGGCGCAGTCGCCCGATATCGAGCAGACGGGGTCCTGAAGCGGGGGCGCGCCCCGCACCCCCGTTGCCGAGCCCCTGTCGGGACGCGATAATGGCGGCGGGAAGGGGGTGGGCGGCGCGGGCGGCCAAGGCCTTATGCGAGAGCGAACGTGCGCCCTTGTGGTGGTGGGGAATGAAGTCCTGTCGGGCAAGACCCAGGACTCCAACGCGTACTTTGCCGCGCGCCAGTTGCGCGCCGTAGGCGTCGCCCTGCAGCGCATCGCGGTCATCCCGGACGACGTCGCGCTCATCGCCGAAGAGGTCGGATACTGCGCCCGCCGCTTCGACGTCGTCCTGACCTCGGGCGGCGTCGGCCCGACTCACGACGACGTCACGATGGACGGCGTAGCGGCGGCCTTCGGCCGCAAGCTCGTGATGCATCCCGAACTCGAACGCCTCATCCGCACGCACATGGCCGACCGCCTCACGCCCGCCGCGCTCAAGATGGCGGCGGTGCCCGAGGGCGCTGTGCTCAACGCGGCGGGCGACCTGCGCTTTCCGACCATCCAGCTCGAAAACGTTTATATCCTGCCGGGCATCCCGCAAATCTTCGAAGCCAAGCTGACCGCGCTGCTGGGCGGGTTCGCGACCGACCCGTATCATCTGCGCACTATCTATACTTCGGCCACCGAGGGCGTGATTGCCGAGTATCTCAACCAGTGTCTTGCGCGTTACCCCGATCTTCTGATGGGCTCTTATCCAAGGATTGGAGATCCGGACTACCGGGTAAAGCTGACGCTCGAATCCAAGGACCGCGATTACCTGGAGCGGGCCTTTGCTCATTTGATGAGCCTTTTGCCCGGTGAGGTGGTGGTGAGGACCGAATAGTCTTTTCGTTCAGTCTGTGGGGGAGGAGGAGGAAAAGGGAGATGAGAAAGGTTGCATGTTTGTTGGTGACGGTCGCGGCGATAGCGATCGCGCTGCCCGCGAAAGCTCAAACTTCGAACGGCAGCAGTATCGGAGTCGGCAATCAGCAGGCAAGCCAGGCGCAGGTGCCGCAGCCGTCTAACGGCGACGTCAACTGGAAAGGCGTCGGAATCGGCGCCGGCACCGTGGCTGGCAACGTTCTCTACGTGCCTGCCAAGCTGGTCTTCGGAATCCTGGGCGGAATCACCGGCGGAGCGAGCTATCTGCTGACCGGCGGCAACACGCAGACCGCCAACACTATCTGGCGCAGCTCGCTTGGCGGCGACTACGTACTTACGCCCGACATGGTCGCGGGGCAGAAGCCGATTCACTTCAGCGGGCCGACCACCTCGACGCAGCCTGCGACGACGGCTTCGTTCGCGCCGCCGGCAACGAATTCGACGGCCCAGCCGATGCCGGCCGACCGAACCGTGTCCGCGGCCAATACCGCCGGGGTCGGCAGCGCGCCTATCGCGGGGACGTCGACGACAGGGGCCGCTGCGGCTCAGCCGGCTGATCGCGGCGCGGGCCCGGTCAGTTCGGGCAAGGGGATCAGCGGCGGCGTCGCTGCCCCGCCGTTGCCGGGCACCAGTATCGAATAGATACCGGCCCGGGCGAAATTGAGTCGCAGCGTTCCGGCGGCTGGAGCGAGTGGCTGGAGCCTGCAAAAATGTACACGTATTAGACCGAATTACGCGAAGTGAGCGAGGAATAGCCTAAATGAAGCGGGCGCGCCTGCTCTGGAAGTCCACCTGAACCACCTGCCGAAACGCAAGAGGTTTCTTGCGTGACGAACTTCGGGTGGAGCTCGACGAGCGCGATTACGCGAAAGAGCCGCTCGGCCCCTCCGAGCTGAAGGCTCTGTTCGCGGGACGCGATCCGCGCGATTTCCTCAATCCGAAGAGCCCGGCGTTCAAGGCGATGGGGCTAAAGGACAGGAAGTTGACGGCGGCAGAAGCCTTGGCGCTGATGGCCAGGGAGCCGAACCTTATCAAGCGCCCGCTGGTGGTGGCGGACGGCGAGATCGTAGCCGGATTCGATCGCGAGGGTCTGCGGGCGCTGCTGTCGTAGGAGTTTTAAGGGCTTCGCGCTTGGCGCGCTTGCGTTTTATGCGCGTTCGGCCCGTTCGGCCTTCTCGGCCCGGTCGGGTTTTTCGCCCTTGTCGGCCCTGTCTGACCTGTCCTGGCGCTCGGATTTATCCGGACGTTCGGCGCGAGCTTCGCTGCGGCCGTTGCCGCCGTCGCCCTTCTCGGTGCGCGTGCCGGGCGATTGAATTTTGGCCGAGGTCAGGACCTCGACGAATTTCCGCACTGCCGGCGAAAGTTCCCGCCCGCGCTTGTAGATGATCGCGAGCGGCCGCGTGAAGGTGCCTTCGGCAAACTCGAGCATCTTGAGCGAGCCGCGAGCGGTTTCGTGTTCGACCGTCGATAGTGGCACGATCGCGACACCCTGTCCGATTTCAACCGCACGCTTGATGGTCTCGATATTGTCGAACTCCATCGTGTAATGCGGCTTGACTCCGTGCTCGCGCAGGATGCGGTCCGACGCTTTGCGGGTTGCGATGTCCCGCTCGTAACCGACGAATTTCAGGCCAGCAAGCGCGCTCACGCTGACCTTGTTAAGCTTGGCCAGCGGGTCATCGGGCGGCACCACCAGCACCAGTTCGTCGTAGCGAAAGGCGATCGTGACGATCTGGCTGCGCTTGGCTGGATAGGCCACCACGCCGAGGTCGATCTTACCCTCGATCAGGTCCTCATAGATCTTATTGGAGCGCAGGTACTCCAGATGCACGTTCACCTGGGGATAGGTGCGCAGGAATTCGGTCAGGTAGGGCGGCAGTTCATGCAATCCGACGCTGTAAACGGTGCCGACCCGGATCGATCCCGCCACGACCGATCCGATCTCGCGCAGCCGGTTCTCCAGTTCCATGAACCGGCGCACGATTTCCTTGCTCGAGTTGTAAAGAATCTGCCCGGCCGGAGTCG
The DNA here is from genome assembly GCA_035500095.1 of Candidatus Binataceae bacterium. Classification (NCBI taxonomy): domain Bacteria; phylum Candidatus Binatota; class Binatia (SeqCode); order Binatales (SeqCode); family Binataceae (SeqCode); species Binataceae bacterium (SeqCode). The sequence goes on along the minus strand of DATJXN010000110.1, from coordinate 12,406 downwards.
GTTTGACACCCGCGCGCGCCCGTTCTAACAATCGACACTCATACTTCTCCTCCAGACTGCGGACCTGCTGACTGACCGCCGACTGGGTGACGAAGTTTTGTGAAGCGGCATAAGAAACGCTTCCGCTCTCGATGATGTCGCAAAAGACTTTTAGTGTCTCGATGTGCATACGAATTGGGGTCTTGCATAAGGCTAATTGATACTTATAGCTGAGGCAATACGGCCGTCGACCTGCCGCGATTTCTCTTAGGGCCTCGCCCCTACGTTTCCTCAGGAGTCATAAGATGGCGGATTCATTGAAAGATTTGGATTTCCTTGACCTTGACGAGATGCTCGGGCCCGAGGAACGGATGGTCCGCGACACGGTGCGGCAATTCGTACAGCGCGAAGTACTGCCGACTATCGAGCGCAACTTTGCCAGCGAAACTTTCCCCAAGGAAATAGTGCCGCAGATGGCCGAGCTTGGCTTCTTCGGCGCCAACCTGAAGGGCTACGGATGCGCCGGAATGAACAACATCGCTTACGGCCTCATCATGCAGGAACTGGAGGCTGGCGATTCGGGGCTGCGCTCGTTTGCATCGGTGCAAAGCGCGCTCGCGATGTATTCGATTTACGCCTGGGGCTCCGAGGCGCAAAAGCTCCGCTACCTGCCCGAGATGGCCAAGGGCAAGCTCATCGGATGCTTCGGGCTGACCGAACCCGACCACGGCTCCGACCCGGGCGGGATGGAGACGCGCGCGCATCGCGATGGCGACGGATGGGTGCTCAACGGAACCAAGCGATGGATCACCAACGGCTCGATCGCAGACGTCGCGGTGGTCTATGCCAAGGTTCCCGAGGGCATCACCGGCTTCCTGGTAGAGCGCGGCAAGTCCGGCTTCGCCACCAGGGACATCCACGGCAAGTTCTCGATGCGCGCCTCGGTGACCTCGGAACTGATCTTCGACGACGTGCGGCTGGACGACGGGGCGCGGCTGCCCGCGGCGCGCGGACTGCGCGCGCCGCTCTCGTGTCTGACGCAGGCGCGCTACGGAATTTCATGGGGCGCGATCGGCGCCGCGCGCACCTGCTACCATTGCGCGCTCGACTATACGAAGGCGCGCAAGCAATTCACGCGTCCGCTCGCCGGCTACCAGCTGGTGCAGAACAAGCTGGTCGCGATGCTGACCGAGATCACCAAGGCGCAGCTCATCTGTCTGCGCCTGGGCCAGCTCAAGGACGCCAACAAGATGCGGCCCGAGCAGGTCTCGTTCGCCAAGCGCAATAACGTCGGGATGGCGCTGGAGGTCGCGCGGATGGCGCGCGACATGCTGGGCGCCAACGGAATCGTGACCGAATACCCGGTCATCCGCCACATGCTGAACCTCGAGACCGTCAACACCTACGAAGGCGCCTTCGACGTGCAGACGCTGGTGCTGGGCCGCGATATCACGGGCCTCAGCGCCTTCGACTAGACGCGACGCAAAGACGATCGCGCGTGGGGGCCCGGGGGGGAGCGCCCTCGCTCAGACCTTGTCGACAGCCTGTTTTCTGTAAACGGGAGAGATGTTGGGACGGGTCAATCGCATATGTCAGGCGATACGATCTCTGCCGAAACACTCAAATTCGTCCGAAGCTCGTTCAGTTCCGTATGGGCGCTGGAACTTCTCTTTCTCATGCGGCGCGAGAACGATCGAGCTTGGAGTGTCGCCGATCTCACGCGCGAATTGCGTGCCAGCGAAACACTTGTGCAAGCGATCCTGCCCGACTTCGTGAAGAAGGGACTGGTTCTTGAGACCGCACGAAACGTATTTCGCTATCACCCCGCCGTATCTGAACTGGAGCGGCTTGTTGAGCGGGTGGCTGCCGCGTACGCCCAAAACCGGATCAAGCTGATCAATGAAATTTTCAGAACGCCAGAGCCAAGCGCGCAAAGCTTTGCCAGAGGTTTCAAATTGAGGAGGTAGTAGCACAGGATGTTAGCCCCAACGGTATATCTGCTATGCAGCGCTGCCAGCATTTTCTGCATGGTTCTGCTGCTGCGTAACTACCTGAAGGATCGGAATCCGCTGCTCTTCTGGAGTACCCTGTGTTTTGTCGGACTCGCTGCCAACAATCTGTTGCTGGTCGCTGATTTTGTCTTTTTTCCCACAATCGACCTGCGCTTGGCGCGCGGTTTTTCCGCTCTCGCGTCAATCTCGGTTCTGCTCTACGGCTTCATTTGGGAAGCAGACCGCCCATGAACGGATTCATTTCGGGACTTACCACGATGGGGTTCGCCGTAGCGGGGCTGTTCTTCCTGCGTTTCTGGAATCGCACCCGCGACATCTTCTTTGGGCTATTCGCCGGCGCATTCTGGTTGTTCGCGCTCAACACCGCGATCATTGCGCTGTTCGGCGTGGAGGAGAACCACATCTTCGCGTACCTCCTTCGACTAGTCGGCTTCACATTGATCATAGGGGCTGTCTTCACGAAAAACTCTCGCAGCGAAGCGTACGAAGAAGAACTCGAGAGGGATCAACGGACGATATCTGTCGAACGACGCAAATAGCTGCTCAAAACCCGGTGAATTGGCGCTTAACTGAGCGGTGGCAACGCTCCAACCCGCATCGATTGCGGCGGAGCAACGCATGCATGCGCAGGTAGCCGGTCGCGTTCTACAGCGTCGCGAAGTGCAGTCGTCCGTACTCCGGCCGCTTGCGGCTGGAACTGGAATCCCGGAATCGACTTGACCTCTTCCAGACCAGCCGTTAGAGGTGTCGGAAAGCCACCCGCGTGACTGATGGCGGCAGGCATTGGTGCCGGCCGTAGGGCGCTCGTCGCGGACCTTGTTTGTGGGCGGTCTGGGCACGGGGTAACGCCAATGGCTTTTTTTCCGCTTCGGATTTTCGCTGCGCTCCTTTTTGTGGCCATCCTCTTCCGCGCTGCGCCCTGCGCAGCGCAGAACTCACACCACCCGCCCGCCAGTTCGTTTCCGGCTTCGTGAAGGACTCTCTTGGAAGGCCGCTGGCGGGTTCGACCATCACCCTCCAGTCCGACGCTGGAAGAATCATCGGAGCGACGACGAGCGACGATCACGGTCTGTTCAAGTTCAAACAACCACGCGCCGGGACCTATTCGATAACCGCGCAAAGTACCGGCTTCAGGCCCGCGACCGTACTGCTCATGCTACCGCAAAGTCGCCAGAGCGGCGTGGAGATTACACAGGAATCCTGCCAGGCGTTGAGCTTTCCGGTGACCGCGAGCCGCATCGGCGCACAGAACAGTCTCTCATCAACCGGAACGAACAAGTACACGCTCACGGAGCATGACATCACAAATCTGCCCCAAGGCCAGGCAACTGCACTGAATGAAGTGGTCCTGCAAATGCCCGGCGTGGCGCTGGATCAAAACCAGGAGATTCACATTCGCGGCGAGCACATGGGCATCCAGTACCAGACGAACGGAATCATGCTGCCCCTCGATCTGAATACCGATCCGACCTTCACTCAGCTGCTGAACTCCTATTTGGTCCGGAGCGTCACTCTAATCGACGGAGTGCTGCCGGCGCGTTACGGATACCACTCCTCGGGAATCACCGACATTCGCACCAGGAATGGCTGCGATGATACGCATAACAGCGTGACAATCTTCGGCGGGCAGCGCGATACGGCGCAGGGAAGCTTCGAACTCGGCGGATGCGACGGTAATTTCAGCTATTACCTGACCGGCCTCTTCCAGCAATCCAACCTTGGCTTCAGCTCAGCAGTGCCAGCACCCGATCCCATCCACGACGCGGTGACTCACGGACAGAGCTTCGCCTACCTGACCTACACCCCGGTGCCGACAATGAAGCTCAGCCTTATCTACGGAATGACGCTTGCGTTCAACCAGTTCCCGAATCAGGCGAACCAGACGCCTCAGTACCAGCTTAAGCACATAAATCCCGCTGCCTATCCGTCGAGCGCCATCAATTCCGGGTTGAATCAGCAGGACTACTTCGGCGTTCTAGCCCTCAACGGAACCTGGGGTTCGGACTGGGATTATCAATTGGCCTACTCGGCGCACTACAATACCCAGACATTTTATCCTGACCCGATCGGCGATCTCATTTATCAAGGCGTCGCTTCCGGCGTGCCGGTTCCCGAGACTCCTCATTCGAGGGCGGCGAGCGCAAGTCCCGCCACCACCATAATCAAGCCGCAAACGCGGGACACGGCGCCGCCCCAACGCGCCGCCTTTTCGAGCAGGACAAAGATAGCGAGCGCCGCCGCCCATGCGAGGTTCATAACGCCGCCCACAAACATCAGCGCCATGAGCAGCCAACAACATCCGACGCAGAACATCCCGTGGTTCAAACCCATCAGAATCGCGCCACGGTCGCCGGCGCGCCATTGCGTCATGAAAAAGCCGAGCGGCGTGCGACACTTCGTCAGGCACGCCTGCTTCAGTGGAGTAATCTGGTAGATGCCCGCGGCGATCAGCAGTAGCCCTCCGGCCAACGGTCCCATCCGCATCGCGTCACCGATGATCCCCGAACGCTCCAGAAGATACTGCACCGCGGCTATGGCTGCGGCGAAACCTGTCCAGGCGAGCAGGTAGCCCAACGCAAAAAGCCAAGTGCGCCGGCTCTGCCCAGCGCCGCGGCCGCGCGCGATTCGCGCATGCATCTCTAGCGTCGGGCCCGCGCTCGGCAACATCATCGCCGCCATCATGACCGTCCACATGACGAAGACGAGTTCAGCGTCGCGAAGCGACCACGGAGCGCCTCCGCCACTCGCGACCGCGGTCATGCCGGTCATAGTCCCGTTGCTAATACCCCCATACGGCATCGGCATGCGAACGAGCACAAACCAGGAGACGGCCGTAACGGACAATATGCCGGCCCACACGGTTAGGCGCTCGCGTGAGGGAAGTTGCGGCGGCGCGCCGGTTTGGTATCGAGAGGTCGCGTGCGAGCCGTCCGGAGTCATTACTGCGCCTGGTTCGGCGCGACCCGAGTTCTCCCGAGCCGCCGCGCCGGAGAAGCTTACGGCTCAGCCTTCATAGGTGAACGGAGAAAACTGTCCGGTTCTGCCGCTGAGATCGAGCGTATAGCCATGGTCGCGAAACTTGAGCTGCTTTGAACGTGAGACGATGCTCGGATGGCCCGGAGCGATCCCGAGCGGATGATTGCTGATCGTCACATCCGCCCCGCCGGCCCCCTCGAGCGCTTCGATCTCCGATTCGCCGACGCCTTGGATCGTCATGTGGCGTTTTCGGCCGTTTGCGTTGTAGGCGATTTCAGCGCTCTTAACACCCAGCACCTTTCCGATCAGCGGATGGAGAGCCGCGGGCACCCCACCTGCCTGTCCGGAGAAGATTTTGAGGAGGGCGTCGCTTTGTTCGGACGAGGCTCGAGAATCCAGGTACAGGGCGGCGCTCCAGTTCCCCTGGTGCATCGGTCCGGGCGAATAAAAGAACGCGGCGACGTTTAATCCATCAAGAGAAGCATCTCCGAATTTGCCGGATTGGATATGCCAGCCGACAAGAACAGTGCAGTTTCCCTCGGTTGGAGGGCTCAGAAATATGCATGGGCACAAGGTCTGGCAGTTACACGTCTCGAAATAATCACCCTTTGCCTGCCATTTTGGAGCCATCGGCGCCTCCTCCTGCAATTTGTTGCGCGGTCCCCTTGCCGACCCATCATCCAGATTTCCTATAGGACGCAGCGTCATCCGACGCAAGTCTGTCCTGTCGCCACTCCTGAAGGCTGCTTGCGTTCCAGACGGCCCCGACTGATAGTTACGCGCAGATAGTTACGGTCAGGAGGTGACGGCATGCCTTCGTTCGTTCCGATCAACGGACTGCATCACTTCGCCTATCGATGCCGCGACGCGGAGGAGACCCGGCATTTCTACGAGGACCTCCTCGGCCTGCCGCTGGTCCACGTCATCCGCCAGGACCGCGTACCGAGCACCCGGGAATTCTGCCCGCACGCGCACATCTTCTTTCGCATGACCGACGGCTCGTGCGTCGCGTTCTTCGACCTCGGCGACAATCAGAGCGCGGCGCCGTCGCCCAACACGCCCGAGTGGGTGAACCATCTCGCGCTGCGCGTCGGCTCGCTCGCCGAACTGGAGGCCGCACAGGCGCGGCTCACCGCGGCCGGTATCGACGTGCTGGGGCCGACCGACCATCACTTCATCAAGTCGATCTATTTCTTCGACCCCAACGGGATCCGCCTCGAGCTGACCACGCCGACGCTGCCGGAGGCTCATCCGACGCTCCGGAAGTACCAGCGCGACGCCCACGACGAACTCGCCGAGTGGACGCGCGAAAAGAGCCGGCGCCACTCCGCTCACGCCCGCTCGTAAAGCGGGCGACATGGGTCGTCGAAAGCGACCGCGCGCGCGAAGCGATCCTCAGTGCGCCTTCAGGCGGGGATGCGTTTTCAGGTCGGTGTTCTTTTCAGATCGCTCGCGCGCGTTCGACCGCCGGCGCCCATCGCCGCATCCATTCGAGCGCCTTGCCGTCCGCGACCTCCGCAAGCGCCTTCTGCGAGATTAAGATAAGACGGCTCGCGCCTGCGTCGCGATAGCGTTTGATTTCATCCGCCGACGGACCATTCTCGCCCGGATCGACCAGCGGCGAGATCGCGATCGAGCCGGGGTCGCGCCCGCGCTCGGCCGCGAGGCGGCGCAATTCCGCGACGCTCGCCTTAAGCTCCTCGGCGCTCGCTACCAGCGGCATCCATCCGTCGTACGTGCGCGCCACGCGCTCGAGCGCCTTTGGGCCATGCGCTCCCAGCAGCACCGGGGGGCCCGCCTTCTGCACCGGCTTGGGCTCCGAGCGCAGCGGCGCAAACCTGACCATTTCGCCCTGGTAGGAAGCTTCGCGTTTGGTCCACAGGACGCGCATCGCTTCGACTCCTTCGCGCGTGCGCTTCCAGCGCAGGCCGAAGTTCGCGCCCATCGCTTCGGTCTCCTCGCGGAGCCATCCCGCGCCGACCCCCAGCAAAAACCGTCCGCCCGAGACGAGGTCGAGGCTCGCCGCCATCTTGGCCGTGATCAGCGTCTCGCGTTCCGGGACGAGACAGACGCCGGTGCCGAGTTTGATCCTTTTGGTCACGGCCGCGGCAACAGCGAGCGCGATGAACGGATCGGCCCATCGCGCATAATGGTCGGGAAGTTTTCCGTCGGGCGTGAAGGGGAACTGCGTCTTCATGCCGATCGGAATCACCGGATGCTCCGCCATCCAGAGCGATTCGTAACCCGATTGCTCGGCGGCGCGCGCGATCTCGGCAAGGTCGCCGCACTCCGCCGTCGCCGCCATCAGAAAGCCGATGTCCATCTGCTGTATTCCTCTTGCGTTTGTCCGGAGCGAAATTCGTTCGACGCAGGTTCCTGATATAGCTCAGCGCGCGAGCCTTTGCACGGCGCGGGATCGGTGGGTTTGCCGCGTTGGGAGCCGGGCGTGCTAAATAGCGGAAAGGAGGGCAGGCGCGATGGAACTCAAGGGCAAAAACGCTATCGTCACCGGAGCGGCGCGCGGGATCGGGCGCGGTATCGCGCTCAAACTCGCCGAGGCCGGCGCCAACGTCGCGCTGGTCGATCTCGGGAATCCCCGCGATCCGGCGTTGACCTATAACCTGGCCGCGCATGGCGAGCTTCAAAGCGCGGTCGACGAGGTAAACTCCCGCGGCGTCAAGGCTGCGGCGATCCTCGCGGACGTGACGCGCCTTGCCGACTGCGAGCGGATGGCTGCCGAGACCGTGAAGGCGCTGGGCTCGATCGACGTCCTGGTCAACAACGCGGGCATCATCGCCGCCGGCCCGGTGGCCGAGTTTTCCGAGGAGGCGTGGGACCGCGTGATGGCGGTCAACGCCAAGGGGCCCTTTCTGTGCTCCAAGGCCGCGATCCCCCATCTTTTGCGCAAGAAGGAAGGCGCGATCGTCAATATCGCGTCGATTGCCGGCAAGACCTCGCGCGGCGGCCTCTCAGCGTACTGCGCGAGCAAGTTCGCCGTGATGGCGCTCACGCAGGCGCTGGCCGAGGAGCTCGGCCCGGCCAATATCCGCGTCAACGCCGTATGCCCGGGGCTGCTGCGCACTGCGATGTGGACCGACGTGCTCAACCAGTACCTGAGCAAGGCGTGGGGCGGCAACGCCGAGTCGCTGTTCGACAACACGGTGGGCACGATGTGCTATCTCGGGCGCGAGCAGACGCCCGCCGATATCGGCGAGGCGGTGGTTTACCTGGCCCGCGCCGACAACGTCACCGGCACTTCGATAGTGGTGGCAGGCGGCGCGGAAATTCACTAGAAGTGGGTTACGAGCGTATCGCGAGCGGCGCAACGCGAAGAGTTCGTGCGCAAATCCGGCGCCGCCACGGGAGGTCCAGATGCACAAGCCGGTTGACTTGTCCCACTCAGCCTTCAGGATCGCCGACGTCGATAAAAGCCGCGCCTTTTACGAGAAGGTGCTCGGCCTAAAGCCCATCCCGCGTCCCGATTTCAGCTTCAAGGGCATGTGGTACGGGATCGGCAGCGGCCAGATTCACCTGATCGTCAGCGAGAAGCGCCAGGGGCCCGATCCGACCGGTCCCCATATCGCGATCGAGGTCGAGGATCTCGACGCGACCAAAGCCGAGCTCAAGAAGATGGGCGTGCCATTCCTCGACGGCGACGCGATGCGCGCGCAGTTGAAAGCGGAAGACCAGCGCCGTCTCGGCCGCCAGATCTGGGTGCTCGACCCCGACGGCAACACGGTCGAGCTGCGCAAGAGCGACGCCTGAGCCGCGCTCGCGCGCAGCTCCCGAGATTCAGCCTGCTGGCGGCGCGCCTGGCGACGGCCATCGTGACGGCCGACGCCGGCGCCGCGAACATCGCGCCGGGCGTATCGTCGAGGCTGCCTTAAAGCGCGCGTATGGTGGAGGGGATGCGTAGATGCCGAACACCAGGTCGATCTTCCACATCAACCTCAACGTCACCAATTTCGAGCGCTCGCTCGATTTCTACGAGATTCTCGGCTTCCGGGTGGTTCGCGACTTCGGTGAATTCGGCGACGAGCAGTTGGCGCGCGGATTGGGCGCCGGCAAGGGTTGTCGCGGGCGCGCCGTGCTGATGATGCTCGGCGACGACAAGCATGCGACGCGCCTCGACCTTATCGAATGGAAGGTCCCGCCGAGCCACGGCCGCCCGTACCCGGATCTGTTCAATATCGGATACTGCCGGATCGCGCTCCGCACAAAGACGCTGCTCGCCGACTACCAGGAGCTTAAAGCCCGGGGCGTCAGGTTTCTCTCCGAGCCGCAGATGTTCCACGCGGAGGGCAGCGAGGCCGGCTTCGTCTGCATGACGGACCCGGACGGAACGGTCGTCGAGCTGATCCAGACCTAGAAGGGCGCCGTTTCACACCCCCGCGAGCTTGCGCGCGTAAGCCGCGACGGTCTTGAAATCATACTCGCGGTAAGCCTGGAGTTTCTCCGCCTCGAAACCGCCCTCGGCATGCACCGCCAGCACCTCCTGGTAGCCGCCGAAGTCCGACGCCGTCAGATCGCCGATCAGATTGAGCAGCCGCAGGCGCTTCTCCGCGTCGAAGCCCTTGGCGCCGCCCATGTACTTCAGCACGTAAGCGCGGGTTGCCTCGCTGGTCAGGTCTTCGGCGGCGGGCGCGGTCACCAGTAATCCGCCGGCGAGGTCCTGCACGATCTGCACCGCCTGATGGTAGTTGTGCGCGAAGTGGTACTTGGCGATGTTGGTGAGCAGCGTGTTGGGCACCGCGAGGCCGTCCTCGATCGTGCAGGAGTTGGCCGCGTGCTCGATAAGGCCGCGCACGGTCGCGTGATAGGCCGCCAGATGGGTCAGCTTGTCACGCACGTGGGCCGCGCGCAGCACGCCGTTGGCCTCCGCTATCGCGTAGCCGGCACCCGCCATCAGTTCGAGCAGCGGCAGCTTGTACGAGACTGCGGTGAAGCGATGGTACCGGACGAAGGTCAGCGCCAGCAGCCCCGCGAAGTCGATTTCGCCGCAGAGGAAGACGCGATCCTTCGGCACGAAGACGTCGTCGAATACCGTCAGCGTCTCCATCATCTTGTGCCCGGCGCTCAACGGATGTTCGAACTGGTTCTTGTGGCTCGAGCCGTGCGGACTCGCGATGAGCTTCAGCCCCGGCGTGTTGATCGGCAGCGCAAAGGCAACCGCGTAGGGCTTGTCCTCGGCCTTCATCGCGCGCGTCGGCAGCACGATCACTTCGTTGGTGTTGGTCGAGACCGAGGTGTGGACCTTGGCGCCGCGGACCACGATGCCGTCAGGCCGCTCCTCGACCACGCGCACGTAGTAGTCGGGATGCTCCTGCGCGGTGGGCCCGAGCGAGCGGTCACCCTTGACGTCGGTCTGCGCCACCGCGACCGCGAGATCGTTGTCGCGGCAATAGCGATGGTACTTCGCGATGCGCTCGCGGTATTCGGGCTTGCCCGCGGCCGCCATCCGCTCGCCCACGATATGCAGCGCGTAGAGCGCGTCGGTGCCGATCTCCTTGATCAGCACGACCAGGGTCGCGCCTTCGCGGGTCGAGGCCGCGATGAGTTCGCTGCGCTTGAGCAGATCGTCGGAATTGCGCGGCAGATGGAAGTAGCGGCTGTATTCGCCGGAGCCGTCGTGCATCACGGCGAGCCCGCGGTACTTCGGATCCTCGGCCATCCGGTAGTCGATACAGGCGTGATCGACCGCGATTCCGATCACGGGATCCTTGGTCACGTCGGCGACCTTCGCGCCGCGCAGATAGACGGCGCGCCCGTCGCGCAGCGATTCCTTGTATTGCTCCGCCGTTCTAAGCCCCATCGTGATTCATCCCCTTGCTGATTTCGCGCCGCGTCCGTGCGCCGCGCGGCGCTCGACTTGGCCAACTCCGACAGGCCAATATAAAGACCCGCAGCGGCTGCGTCCAACGGACGCGAAGCGGCGCTGGGCGGGCGCAAAGCAGCTCGCGCGGACATCAATCAATAGTTATTGCCGGAGGGTTCGGGCGATGGCGTTTCCCAAAGCATTTCCGAAGATGTTCGATCTGAGCGGCAAGGTCTCGATCGTCACCGGCGGCAATCGCGGAATCGGGCGCGGACTCGCGTTGGGGCTCGCCGAAGCCGGAGCTGCGGTCGCGATCCTCGCGCGCGACGAGGAAAAGAGCCGCTCGACGCTCAATGAACTGCAGGCACTCGGCGTGCCTGCGCTGGCGCTCCAGGTCGATCTCAAGCAGCGGAGCGAACTCAAGCCCGCTTTCGACGAAGTCGAGCGCAAACTCGGCCCGGTCGATATCATGGTCAACAACGCCGCCTACGCGACGCTCACCAGCGTGGTCGATACCTCGGAAGAGGACTGGGACGGCGTGCTTGCGGTCAATCTCAACACGGCCTTCTTTTTTTGCAAGTACGCGGCCCAATCGATGATCAAGCGCGGCAAGGGGGGCAAGATCATTAATGTGACGAGTCTCGCCTCCGCTTTCGGGAGCGGCGTCTTTCCATCCTACGCGGTCAGCAAGGGCGGGCTTGCGCAGCTCACCCGCTCGCTCGCGATCGAGCTTGGCCCGCACAATATCCAGGTCAACGCGCTCGCGCCCGGATGGGTCTCGACCGACATGACCGAATGGATTCGCACGGGCGCCGATTACCAGTGGCTGCTGAAGGAGATGGTCCAGCGGACGCCGCGCGGACGCTTCGCCGAAGCGGAAGAGCTGAAGGGCGCAGTGATTTTCCTCGCGTCATCGGCGTCGGACAACATGACCGGCGCGGACTTCCTCATAGACGGTGGCTTTTCTATCCGTTAGCGGCTCTGACTGAGCCGGTTGCACACTATTCATCGGTCCCACGGGCTGGTACATCATCTGGTCAGCAGCAGGTAGATGATGGCCGCTGGCCCCACCAGGCTGGTCAAAACGGTGAACCAATAGCCGAAAGGATTCTTGTCGCGTTTGAACATGTACCCTCGCGATCGTATCTCGCCAGACTTCAGCCCGGCGATTGCGAAGTAAAAGATCAGCGAGGAAAGCAGGATAACGACTATTCTGCCTATCAGAAATTTGGGCATTGTCAGCTCAACAGAGCAGGTTTGCTCCTCTCCTCTTTTTCAACTGCTGACCGTGCGCGTGACCTGTCGAGCGTTTCGTGGTCACGTTCCGTAGTCTTCAGTGCCCGAGCCCGGGCGGTGTTCACATTGTGCGGCTTATCTCTCTAGTCGCGTCGATCCCGCGCCATCGTCATGTGAGCATCTGGCAACCTGACCTTTAGGACAACATAGCCCGGCACAGAACTTTTGATCGACGGCGCGTTCTCGATAAGATAGCGAGAGCAGGCGCACTCTTTGTCCGCTAACTTCCCGGGCGGTCACGGGACTGCGCCAAGGCCCCGCTTCATGCGTGTGCGAGGAGGGGAGTAGTCTGGGAACTCCTTGCTCTCGGTGCGACCCAGTCGGCAAA